>JAITKT010000342.1 GCA_031278225.1 Deltaproteobacteria bacterium | reverse complement strand
GGGGGTGGATTCGGTGAAAAAGGGGGGGGATTTGCTGAAATTTCATGGGGTAAAGTCATTTTTTTTATGGCGTTTTTTGACCGGGGCGGTTCGGCGGGTCGGATCTTTTGTGGTATATTTAGACCTCGCTTCCCCGGTCGGGGAAGTTTCGATTTTACACGTTTTAAGGATATTGAGCCGCCGCCGCGGGGTTCGGAAAAGGGACCCCGGGGAGCCGGGGAGGTCCCGGGGCGTCCGGTAGAACGGTCTTTTAAACCGTTCGGGGGCCCCGGGGAGCCGGGCGCGGGCGGGGAACGGAAGAAAGATGAACCGCGAGAGCGAATTGAACGAGTGCCGGATAAGAGCGGTGCTCAAGGAATACGGAAACGACCCCCAGCAGTTGACGGCGATCCTTTTGGACATCCAGGAACTGTCCGGAAGAAATT
This sequence comes from Deltaproteobacteria bacterium, assembly GCA_031278225.1. GTDB lineage: Bacteria > Desulfobacterota > Desulfarculia > Adiutricales > Adiutricaceae > JAITII01. The sequence goes on along the minus strand of JAITKT010000342.1, from coordinate 5,669 downwards.
ACGTGGCCGAGCCCTGGGCCCGTCAGGTGGCCGCGGAGCTGGACGTTTCCCTCACGAGGGTTTACGAGACACTCACTTTTTACGGCATGTTTTCGACCGTCCCCAGGGGGAAACACGTGATAGAGGTTTGCCGGAGCACTCCCTGCCGTTTTTCCGGGGGACCGGACCTCATGGCCGTTTTCTCGGAAGAATTGGGGATTTCCCCGGGCCAAACCACGGCGGACGGGCTTTTCACCCTGGAGGAAACCAATTGCGTCGGAGCCTGCGACGGGGCCCCGGTCTACAAGATCGGGGACGTTTCCAAGGCTTTTTCGGGCCTCGGGGATTTGAGGGAAGTTTTGGAATCCCTCGGGGAAAAGGATCGGGGTTAGGAGAGCCGGGATGAAGAAAACTTTGACTCTCATAACCGCCGGGGCGGACGCCCCCGATCCCCTTTCCGTTTCCGCTTACGAGAGCGTGGGCGGATTCAAGGGCTTAAAGAAAGCCTTGACCATGACGCCCGCCGAAATCGTGCGGGAAGTGCTGGCCGCGAAACTCCTCGGGAGGGGAGGGGCTGCCTATCCCGCGGGAAAGAAGTGGGAGCAGCTTCTGAAGATCCCCCGCGGCCCGAAATACGTGGTGGCCAACGCCGACGAGGGGGAGCCGGGGACCTTCAAGGACAGGCTCATCATGGACAAGGTCCCCTTCGGGCTTCTGGAGGGCATGGCCGTCGCGGGTCACGTCTTCGGGGCCCGAAACGGTTACGTCTACGTCCGGGGGGAGTACAGGCTCATCGGGAAGAAGCTCCGGGCCGCGATCGAAACTTTGAAGGCGGCGGGGCGTCTCGGGGAAAACATCCTCGGAAGCGGCTTTTCCTTTGACGTCAAGGTGGTGTCCGGGGCGGGGGCCTACGTTTGCGGGGAAAATTCCGCGCTTTTGAATTCCACCGAGGGAAAGGCGGGGAGACCCAGGATAAAGCCCCCGCATCTCGCGGAAGTGGGGTTGTTTCTGAAACCCACCCTCGTCAACAACGTCGAGACCTTCGCCTGCGTCCCTTCGATTGTGGCGGAGGGGGGAGAGAGGTTTCTTTCCCTCGGGCACCCCGAGGGCGGGGGAACCAAGCTCGTCTGCCTTTCGGGGAGGGTGAAAAACCCGGGGGTTTACGAAATTCCCCTGGGGCGCCTGACCCTCCGGGAACTCATCTTCGATCCCGAACTGGGGGGAGGGATGAGGGAAGGGGACGTTTTCAACTTCGCCCACCTCGGGGGCCAGAGCGGACCAATCGCGGGAATCGCGGGATTGGACGCGGTTTACGCCCATTCGGAGCTTAAAAAAGCCTCCCTCGCGGTGGGGTCCGGGGCGATCGTCGTCATGGATCGGAGCGTCGGGATTTTGGACTACCTCCGAAGGGTGAGCGAATTTTTCGCCGGCGAGTCCTGCGGGAAATGCGTCCCCTGCAGGGAGGGAAACGGAACGATCCTCAGGTATTTGAAAACGCTCGAGGACGGAGAGGCGGGTCCGGAGGAGCTCCGGGCCTTGTCCCTTCTCGCGGAGACCATGGCGAGGGCTTCCTTTTGCGGTTTGGGGCAGGCCGCCCCGACGGCCCTCGAGAGCGCCCGGAAAATATTTCCCGAGGAGTTCGAGGGAAGGGTCCGGAGACCGGAGGACGCGGAGGTCCGGGAGGCCCCGCACCCGACGAAATTCGGTGATTCCGCCGCGACCGCGTGACGGCGCTTTTCGACGTCGCTTTCGACGCCGGTTTTCGATCCGGCGGGTGACGCTTTTTTTAAAGGGAGTTTTTTCTTGGAACGCGAAGAGACATTGGAGAACCGGGGGCCCGTGACCCTTTTCGTCGACGGCGTCGAGGTGACCGTCCCCGCGGGGAGCACGATCCTCGAGGCGGCCGCCGCGACGGGGATCCGCGTCCCCACCCTGTGCGACCATCCGGCCCTGAAACCGAGGGCCGCGTGCCGTTTGTGCGTCGTGGAATGCGACGGCGGGCACAGGCTCAAGGCCGCCTGCGCGACCGAGGTTTACGAGGGGGCGAGGGTCGCGACGAAGAGCCGGGAGCTTTTGAATTTGAGGAGAACCGTTCTCCGGCTCATTTTGAGCAACCACCCCGACGAGTGCCCGGTCTGCGAACGCAACCTCAACTGCGAGCTTCAGACCCTGGCCCGGGAGTTCGGGATCCCGAGACTCCCCTTCCGGGAGGAATTCCCGAAAACCCCGGACGAAAAAGATTCGGGGGATATCCTGAGAAACCCCGACAAGTGCGTGAAGTGCGGAAGATGCGTCGCGGTCTGCCGGGAGATCCAGGGGGTGGAGGCCGCGGGCGATTTCGGAAGGAGCCGCGACTACGGCCCCGGGACCCCCTTCGGGGAGGAACTCGCGGACGGACCCTGCGTCGCTTGCGGGGAATGCGTTCTCGCGTGCCCGGTGGGAGCCCTTCGCGAAAGGGACGACTCGGGCGCGGTCTTGAAAGCTTTGGACGAGGCGGGGAAAGTCAAGGTCGCCTTGCTTTCGCCCGAGGTCGCGCCGGGCTTGGAAGACGCCCTGGGATGCCCCCGGGGGTCGGTCGGGGCGGGGGGGACGATAACCGCCTTGAAAAGAACGGGGTTCGAAAGGGTCTTCGGGCGGGACGCGTTCCTGGCGCTTTCGGCTCTCGAAGAAGCCGGAATGTTCCTGAGCTCGGAGGCCCCGGACAAGCCCTTCGTTTCCTTGTGTTCCCCGCGGGCGGAGTCCTTTTTGATTCGAGGCCTTCCCGGGGATAGCGTCATCGTCTCCAAAGCCCCGAATCCCGACGGGATCTTCGGGGGTATTTTCGGGGAAGCGATCGCCGCGTCCTTTCTTCCCTGCGTCGCCCGAAAGAGCGGGAAGGAATCGAAGAACCCCGGGGCCGGAGCCGGCGAAGTCCGCGGGTTGACTTTCGCCCTCAACTCCCGGGAACTCGCGAGACTCGCGAAGGTCCGCGGTTTTGACCTCGCGGGGCTTCCCCCGTCGGATTTCGACGTCCCCCCGGAAGCGGCGCGGGTCCCGAAAAACGCCCGCGGGATTCCGGAGGGCGCGCGGGAAGACTTCGCGCGGATCGCCCGGGCGATTTTCGCCCTTGACGCGGAAGGGGAACGGGGACGTCCTTTTTCGGCGCTTCGCGCTCGAAACGCCGGACGCGTCCGGACCCTCGCCCTTTCCGGCGGAAAGACCGCGGACTTCGTCCTCGTCTTCGGAACCCTGGAGGCGAAACGCGTTCTCGGGGAAAAAGCGAAAGGGGTCGCGAGGCCGACCCGCGTGAAGGTCATGAGCTGCCCCCGGGGCTGCGCGGGAGGCGGGGGACAGGTCCGGGAGACGGTCCGCGCTTTTCCGCGGGAACCGGAATCCGGGGGGTTCGCGGCCCCCGGGGAGCGGGGGGAACCATGGAATCCCCCGGAACTTCCCGGGGAAAAGGAGCTCTTGGCGCGGCTTTTCGGAGGCGCGGAAGGTTAAGGGATTTCGTCGGGCCCCCCCCGTTTTCTTTTCTTCTTTTTCCGGGGGGGGGGCGCCCGACGCGGGGGGCCGGGGTGCCCCCGAGCTTTTCGGATTCGCGCGAAGGTCCCGCGTCGGGCGCGGGCCTTACCTCGGGCAAAATCACAAATGGCGCTGACACTCGTTATCGAGGAGAGAAAAGGAGCCGACATGAAGGGTTTCGCGATGATACGAATCAATCGGGTGGGTTGGATCGAAAAGGAAAAACCGACCTGCGGACCCAAGGACGCGCTGGTGAGGCCGCTCGCCGTCTCGCCCTGCACTTCCGACGTTCACACCGTTTACGAGGGTGCCATCGGGGAGAGGACGAACCTCATCCTGGGGCACGAGGCCGTGGGGGTGGTCGCTGAGGTGGGGAACCTCGTCCGGGATTTCAAACCCGGGGACAAGGTGATAATCCCCGCCATCACCCCCGACTGGGAGGCGGTGGAGTCCCAGATGGGATTTTCGCAGCATTCCGGGGGCATGCTGAACGGCTGGAAGTTCTCCAACGTCAAGGACGGGGTGTTCGCGGAATTTTTTCACGTGAACGAAGCCGACGGAAACATGGCCCTTCTTCCGGAAAACGTGAGCGTCGAAGAGGGGGTCATGCTTTCCGACATGGTTCCGACGGGTTTCCACGGGGCCGACAACGCCAGGGTGGCTTACGGGGAGACGGTCGCGGTCATCGGCATCGGACCCGTGGGTCTCATGGCCGTGGCCGGGGCCAATCTCCGGGGGGCCGGGAGGATCTTCGCCGTCGGCTCCAGGGCCGTCTGCAAGGAGGCCGCCCGGAAGTACGGCGCGACGGACATAATCGACTACAAAAACGGGGACGTCGCGGTCCAGATCCGGGAGGCCATGAAAAACAAACCCGTGGACAAGGTGATAATCGCGGGGGGCGATTTGGCGACCTTCGAGCAAGCCCTGAAGATCGTGAGGCCCGGGGGCATCGTCTCCAACGTGAATTACCTGGGCGAGGGCGATCACATCAAAATAAACAGGTTGGACTGGGGCGTGGGCATGGGCCACATCGAAATAATCGGGGGCCTCATGCCGGGGGGGAGAAAGAACATGGAATACCTCTCCAACCTCCTCAAATACAAAAAACTGGACGTGAATCCCCTCCTCACCCACAGATTCAAGGGTTTCGAGTTCGTGGAAAAGGGCCTGGCCCTCATGAAGGACAAGCCCGCGGACCTCATCAAACCCGTCATAACCATCTGAGCGGGGCCGCGGACATCGAATTCCGCCCGCGGGTTTTTCGGGTTTCGAACTTTGTCCGGCGTCCGGGAAAACCGCTTTCCCGGGCGCCTTTTTCATCTTTCGGGGCGGCTTTCGAAGCGTTTTTCCCCGGGGGGCTCGGACGTCTTCGAACCGTTTCCCGCTTTCCGTTTTTACCGGAAGGGCAATCGCGTTTCGGGGTTTTTCGGCGGTCCGAACCGGTTCGGTCCCCGGGAGTCTTTCGCGATGCCCGGTCGCGTCGGGGCTTTCGACGTCCGGACCTTTTTCGCGGCGCGGGGGCGCGATTGGGGGAGTCGCGGTCGTTTTCGGGGAAAGCGGACGATTTCCCCGAATCCCCCTCGGGTTTCGGCTTCCGGTTTTTTCAGGTCGTCAATGACCCGTCCGAGCGGGCCCGCTTCGATTTTCGCGGGCGTTTCGCGACCCCGGCGAACGCGCGTCGATTCGTCGTCTTAAAGAGCGTTTCGAAGAAGGCCCGGATCCCTTTTTTTCCAATGGCGCGAATCCGATGTTTGCCGGGCGTCGGGGAACGACTCGTCTTTCGGGTCGCGAATCCGCTTCGCGGCGTCGCCGGAAAACCGCGATCCGCGGGCGTTCGCCTCCGCCGTTTTCCATCCGGCGCCCGAACGGGAGCGTTTCGAACGCGTCCGCGTCACCGGCGGGAGGGCGCGTTCCGCGTTTGACGTTTCCCGTCCGATCGCCTTGTCCCGATCGGGGACGTTTCCTTTGCCTCCTTTGTTTTCGACGACTCGCGCCAAACCCGGCCGGCGCTCCGGGGACCCGCGTTTGGTTTCTTCGCGTCTTTCCCGCGCGTTTCCCCTTTTGTTTCGATCTCGACGCCTTCCGCGGAAACGCGAAAAACGCCTTCCTTTTTTCTTTTCGCGGTTTCCGGTTCGCGTTCGAAAGCCGTTCTTCCGACGGGGTTTGTCGCCTCCGTCGTCGTTGTCGGG
>JAITKT010000299.1 GCA_031278225.1 Deltaproteobacteria bacterium | reverse complement strand
GAACGTTATCTTGTTTCGTTTCCGACGAAAAACAAACGCGAAAATTTTTTTCGGGGGACGCCGGGCCGGAACGCCCCGGGGCGCGCCCAATGGGGTCCCCGGGCTCCGTCACGCGTCCTTGTTGTTTTTGCTTTCCATGAGTTTCACGACGAAGGTGTTTCCCTTCCTCGCGTTTTCCACGACCTTCGCCTCCCCCCGGTAGATCTTGGCTATGTGTTTCACGATGGAGAGCCCGAGGCCGCTTCCCGCCTGTTCCCGGTTGCGGGACTCGGACATGGAGTAAAAGCGTTCGAAGATCCTTTCCCTCTCCTGGGGCGGAATCGCGGGGCCCCCGTCCGCGACCCTTATTTCCACCGCTCCCCCCAAACGTTTCACCGAGACGTCTATTTCCTTTTCCGTCGAGTATTTGACGGCGTTGCTGATGAGGTTCGTGAGAACGCTCAAAACGTGGCAGGGGTTCAGGCGGAAGCGGGAGTCGTCGAAGTCGTAGACTATGTTTTTCCCCTTCGGGTCTATGAGGTCCCTCAAATCTTCCATCACCTCCGGGACGATCGCGTCGGAATCCGCGTCCGAGGTCCCGGCGTTCTCCAGGCGGTGGAGGGAGATGAGGTCGTCCAGGAGCATGGAAAGGCGTTTGGAATTGTTCAATATCGTCTTCAGGAACTTCGCGAGGATGTCCCTCGGCATGCCCGCGTCCTTGACTATCACCTCGCTCGTCGTGATTATCAGGGTCAATGGTGTTTTGAGCTCGTGGGAGATGTTCGCGACGAGGTCGTTTTTGTAGCCGAGGTACCTCTCCCTGTCGGAGACGTCCTGAAGGATCATGAGCTTCGCGGCCCCCGCGGAATGGAGATGCACGGTCACGACGCGGTTTCCGATGTTCAGTTCCGAGGGCGGGGAGTGGGAGGAGAGGCTCTCGAAGACGGCGAGGATTTGGGCGCTCTCGATTTCCGACACGGTGTCCGGGAGGGGGTGGTTCAGGATCTCCTCGGCCCTGGGGTTCTTGTAGAGAATGGAATCTTCCCTGAGGAGTATGACCCCTTCCTGGATGTGTTCCAGCATGTAGGAGAGGCGGGTGTTTAGGGTTTTTATCTCTTCCCCGGACTCTTTCAGGTTTTTGGAGGTTCTGGCGAGGGCGTAGAGGACCCCGTCCATCTCCGCGTTGTCGAAGGAGGGGAGGTCCGAGTCCCCGTTTTCGGCGCGGGTCACGGCCCGGGAAAGCTCCCTCATGGTTTGGGCGGACTTTCTCGAAACCAGAAGGGCGAAGATTCCCACGGCGACTATCAAGACCACTATCCCGGAAAAAGTCTGGGTTATGAGGGCGTTTTCCATGTGGGAGAAGTAGTCGGCCGGGTAGGCCACCCGCAAAACCTTTCCCGAGGGGAGCTTCGCCGCGTAGTAGATGGTGTGTTGGCCCGTGGAGGAGCTTTGCCGGACCGCGGTCGACGGCACCCCCAGGAAGGCCTTTCTTATCTCCTCCCTCTGGCTGTGGTCCTCGAGTTTTTCCTCGTCCGCCCCGGAATCGAAGGTCACGGTGCCGCCCGCGTCGATCAGGGTGACGCGGAGCCCCAGGGAGCCCGTCGCGTTCCTGAAGTCGGGGGAGGAGAGGGAGTCTTCCCCGACTATGGAGACCAGAAGCCACTGGCTTTTCAGCTGACTGAAAAACTGCTCCGAGCTCACGCTCTTGTTTTTTTCCTGTATGAACCCCAAACCCGCCATGAGGCAGAGGGCCGCGGGGAGAAAGATGAGGACGAATATTTTGTGCTTGCTTATCATCTCGCCGCCGCCCCTTTGGGATCCCAGAGGTAGCCTATCTTGGGAATCGTCTTCACGTGGGTTCCCCTGTCCCCCAGCTTTTTCCGGAGCATGGCGACGTGGACGTCCACCGTGCGGCTGTTCAGTTCCGAGTCGTAACCCCAGACCATGCTCAGGAGCTGGTTCCGGGTGAAGACCTTTTCCGGTTTCCGGAGAAAGAGGGCCAGAAGGTCGTATTCCTTCTGGGTCAGGGTCAGTTCCTTCTCGCCGCAGAAGGCCTTGTGGGTGTCCAGCTCCACCTTCACCCCGGCCGACTCGTGGGCGTTGGTGTCCGACGCGTCGCTCTTGTGCCGGAGGGCCACCTTGATCTTGGTCTCGAGGAGTTTCAGGCCGAAGGGCTTGGGGAGATAGTCGTCGGCGCCCTTTTCCAGGGCTTTTATGATGTCGTCCTCGGTGTTTCTGGCCGAGATGATGATGACCGGGGTGGTCTTGTTCTTTTGCCGGAAGATGTCCAAAAACTGCAGACCCTGAAGACCCGGGAGCATCAGATCCAAAAGGACCAAGTCCGGGGGCGCCTCCTCGATGGCGATGAGGGCGTCGTTGGCGTTTCCCAGGGAGAGCAGCCGGTACCCCTCGCGGGTGAGGTGGTAGACAATGACCTCCCGGAGGGCCGTTTCGTCTTCAATTAAAAGTATCAGCATCGTAGACTTCCCGGTTTTCCGCCTTGTGGCGGATCAGTTCCCCTTTCGTGACGTAAGGGACCATCGCCATTATGTTTCTCGCGTGACCCGAGATCCTCGAGACCCTTCTCGCGACCTCCAGAAAGTGCACCGTCTGAAGACCGGACTCGGGGTCCTTCCCGAGATTTTCCGCGAGGCTCCGTTCCAGTTCCGTCCTCAAGGTCTTCACCCGGACGAGGTCCCTCAAAAACTCGTCGAAGTTTTCGAATTTCAGGGCGAAGAGGGAGTCGGTGGCCCTTTCCAGCATGGACTCCGAGACGTCGACCATCTCCCGGAAGGAGGCGTGGCTCGCGACCATGGGACTCAGATGGGAGGTCAAAACCCTCCTCCCCATGGCCGTGGAGTGGTCGGCTATCCTCTCCATGTCGGTCGCGATCCTCGTCACCGCCACCACGTACCTCAGGTCCTGGGCCTTGGGGGCGTAGAGCGCCAGAAAGCTCAGGCAAAGCTCCGTGAGCTCGGTCTCGAGGTCGTCGGCCGCGGTGTCCCTCATGATGACCTCCTTTCCGAGTTCCGAGTCGTGGGAGACCAGGGCCTTGTAGGCTTTTTGAAACATCTCCCTCGTGACCGTGCTCATGAAAGCCAGTTTTCCCCTGATCTTTCCCAGGGCCTTTTCCTCGTTGGGCATGATTCCCCTCTCCCGTTTCCCGGCCGTTTCGGTCCCGTTCCCGTCGCTCGCGCGCCGCTTTTTTCGTTTCTTCTTCGCTTCTTCTTCGCTTTTTCGCGCGGTCCCGCGGGTTCGCGTTTCCGCGGCTTTCGTTCGTCTCGCGCCCGGCTTTCTTTTTTCCCGTTTTTTTTCGCCGCTTTTTCCCTTTCGGGGATCGCGCGCGTTCGCGTCGATCGAATCGACCGGGCGGATCGAATCGATCGAATCGATCCGATCGTTCCGATCGATCCGATCGATCCCGATCAACCGAACCTTCCGGAGACGTACTCCTCGGTCATTTTGTGTTTCGGGCGGGTGAATATGGTCTCGGTCACATCATATTCCACGAGGGAGCCAATGTACATCAAAGCGGTGTAGTCGGAAATCCTCGCCGCCTGCTGCATGTTGTGCGTGACCGCCACGATGGTCATCCTGGATTTGAGTTCGACCATCAGGTCCTCTATCTTCTGGGTGGAGATGGGGTCGAGCGCGCTCGTGGATTCGTCGAAGAGCATGACCAGGGGTTCGACGGCCAAGGTCCTCGCGATGGAGAGCCTCTGCTGCTGTCCCCCGGAGAGGCCGGCCGCGTTTTCCTTGAGCCTGTCCTTCACCTCTTCCCAGAGGGCGGCGTCCCTCAGGGCCTTTTCCACTTTTTCGGCGAGCGTGTTCCGGTTTTTTATGTTTTTCAGCTTCAGGCCGTAGGCGATGTTGTCGAAAACGCTCATGGGGAAGGGGGTGGGTTTCTGGAAGACCATTCCCAGGGCGCTCCGGAGCGCTATGATGTCCACGGACTTCTCCAGGATGTTCGCCCCGTTCATGAAGATCTCCCCGGTGTAGCGGTTCCCGGGATAGAGGTCGTGCATCCTGTTGAAACAGCGGAGGAGCGTGGTCTTCCCGCAGCCCGAGGGTCCGATGAGACTCGTGACCCTGTTCTTTCTTATGGGGAGAGTGACGTCGATTAAGGCCTTGTTCTCGCCGTAGTAGAAAGAGAGGTTTTTGACGTCCAGGATGGTTTCGGCGTCGTCCGGGGCGCGGGCCCCCGCGGGCGTTCCCCCCGACGCGTCGGAGGCCCGTCCCCCGGCGTTTTCGGTTTTCGTTCCGTTCTCGGGGGTTCCCCCCTTCGCGGCGGTCCCGGACGGAACCTTCGCGTCTTCCGGCGTTTCCGGCATCTCTTTTCCTCTTCGCGCCCGAACGTTTCGAAAATCCCCCGGGGGCCTCGGCGAAACCCGCCCCGATTTCCGACTTCGCTTCGGGACCTAATTCTTGACCTTGTTTTGGAGTCTCACGACCATTCTTCCCGCGATGTTCAGGAAGAGGACCAAAACCGTGATTATGAAGGCCGCGGCCCAGGCCATGTCGACCCAGCTCTCGTAGGGGGAGGCGGCGTACTGGTAGATGGAGACCGTCAGGGAAGGCATGGCGTTGAACATGTTCAACTGGAAGAAATTGCTGTTGAAGGAGGTGAAGAGGAGGGGGGCCGTCTCGCCCGCGACCCGGGCCAGGGCCAGGAGGATCCCCGTGAAGATCCCCGAGAGGGCCGCCCTCCAGACTATGCTAACTATGACTTTGTGGTAGGAGGCCCCCAGGGCGAAGGCCGCTTCCCGGAGTGTCCAGGGGACCAGGGTCATCATGTCGGCCGTGGTCCGGACCACCACGGGAAGGATTATTATGGCCAAGGCGCAGGCCCCCGCCCAGCCGTTGAATTTTCCCAACGGCGCCACGAGGATCGCGTACACGAAGGCCCCGATGATGATGGAGGGGATCGACATGGCCATGTCCGAGAGGCTTCCCAAAAATTTCGCGATTTTCATGTTTCTCCCGTACTCGGCCAAAAA
>JAITKT010000291.1 GCA_031278225.1 Deltaproteobacteria bacterium | reverse complement strand
TGCCTCGCGGTTCGGGGAAAGAGCCCGGGGAAGGCCTTTTTCAACGGCTGGGTCTTCGGGCTCGTCCTGGGCCTCTCGGGATTTTCCTGGCTCAAAACCGTCATGGCGGTCCACGGGGGTTTGGGCGACCTCGGGGGCGCCCTGATTCTTTTCGTTCTCGCCGCTTTCCTGGGCCTGTGGCAGGGGATCTTCGGGTACCTCGTCGCGAAGACGGAAGGGCTTTGGGAAGAAAAGGGGGCGGTTCTGAGGCCCCTTCTCTTCGCCCTCTTCTGGACGGGAGTCGACTGGCTCAAGAGTCGGGCCTTCACCGGCTTCAACTGGAATCCCCCGGGGGCGGCCCTCGCCGCGAACCCGAAACTCATCGGCCTCGCGGACGTCGTCGGGGTCTACGGTCTGACCTTCTTCGCGGCCTTCGTCAATTTCGCGCTCGCGGAGGTCCTTTGGAACATCTTCCGGGTGAAATTCGGAAAGAAAACGGGCGGTTCGTCGGGGATCGGGTCGGAAATCCCGAAATCCCTCGCCGCGGCGGCGGTTTCCTTTCTGATTATTCTCGTTTACGGCCTCTGGTCCCACGCGAAGAGCGAGGAGAGTCTCCGGGGCGCCCGGATCGAGCGCGTGGCGGCGCTCCAGGCCTCGGTGGGGCAGGAATACAAGTGGGACGCGAACTTCCGGGACATGATTCTCGGGAGATACTCGGAACTGGCGCTTAAGGCCGCGAAGACCTCGCCCTTTCTGATAATCTGGCCCGAAACCTCGGCCCCCTTCACGTACGGACAAGACGTCCTCGAAACCCTGTGGCTCAGGAATCTCGTCAAATCCGCGGGAGTTCCGATGCTCGCGGGGGTCACCAAGTCCGAGACGGAGGACGGTTCCCCGAAGCTCCGGAACAGGGCCTGGCTCTTCGATTCCGACGGGACCGAAGGCCCCTGGTACGACAAGAAGCATCTGGTCCCCTTCGGGGAGTACGTCCCCGGAATCGAATACTTCCCGATCCTGAGGGCGGCTTTTCTCCAAGGGGTGATGGGGGCGGCCGGAAACTTCAGTTCCGGAAAAAACGCCCCCCCCATGGTTTTGGGGGACGTGGTCTTCGGACCCCTCATCTGTTTCGAGTCCGTGTTTCCCCACCTGGGACGGGAACAAACCGAAAACGGGGCCGGGGTCCTGGTCGTCACCACCAACGACGCCTGGTTCGGGGACAGCGGGGCCCCCGACCAGCACTTTCTCCTGGCCGTCGGAAGGGCCGTCGAAAACAGAAGGCCCTTGGTCCGGGTCGCGAACAACGGCCTCAGCGGCCTCATCCTCCCCTCCGGAAGGGTCGCGGCCAAATCGGTCTTGAACGACGTCGACGCCTACGAATACGAGGTCCCCGTCCCGACGGAAAAGAAACTCGCGATTTTCACCCGTTTCGGGTACCTCTTCGCCCCCGCGACGGGGATTTTCGCGGCCGTTTCCTTCCTCTTTCTCTTTTTCCAAAGAAAACCGAAAAGTACCGCGGGAGCCTTTTCGTCCCGGGGGACCAAAGCTCCCCGGCCCTCCAAATCCCCCAAGGCCCCCAAGGCCCCCAACAAGGCGCCCCAGACCCCCAAGGCTCCCGGGGACCCCGGGGACCCGAAATCCAAAGGCCCGAAAGACGAAAAACGCGGGGCCGGCGGAAGCGGGTCCTCGGCTTACGAAACCCATGGCGGACGCGGGAAAAAAAAGAAAAAGGGCAAAAAAGGGAAAAAATGACCGCGTCCGGGGGGAAAAATCGGAAAAAACCCGGAAAACCGCGAAAACCCGCCCCGAAAACCGCGGGCGGAACTTTCGTGAATTTTAACGTTTCGCCGGAGTACGCCAAAAAAAAGAACCGCCCGCGCCCCTTAATCCCCGGACGATAATCCCCCCTCGCCCCGGAATGAAGCCCGAAAACACCCGCCGGGAAATCTTCCTTCGGAGCCCCGCCGTTTTTCCGCGCCGGCGCTCTTTCCCCGCGCGAAATCCGATCGAAAAAATCGTTCCGCCCGGACGAAAGTCCCCCGGTCAAGCCGGGGACAAACCGAGAATAAACCGAAGACAAACCGGGGATAAACCGAAGCCGCCCGATGTCGGCCCGTTTCCCGGGCCTTCCCGCCGCGGGGAAAACCCCCTTTGGCCGGGAACGGAAATCGCGTCTCTTGATTTTCAAAATCGGGGTTGTATAATAAGGCAAGTTTTGCGGGAAACACTGTCTTCGGATATTTTTTTGCCCATAAGACCACCACATTTGGTGGACACAAAAGGGAAAGCGCGCATTTGTGGTGATATTTGGGACGGGGCGGGCCTCGCCGGCCGGCCTCGATTTCCCGAAACCCGGGACATAATCCCCGCTTTCCGGTAAAATAATTTCCATTCCCGGTTTTCAATCGAAACTCAGGCAGGAAACGAAAAAAATGCCGCGTTCTTGAAACTTTGGCCTCCACGGCGTTCATCGGCCGCGCGCGTCGAATTCGGGACATTTCGCCGTCCCGTTTTTCCCCGCCGCGACGGGCTCCCGAATCCCGCGATTCGGCGGGCCGAGCCATTTAAACTTTCCAAACGGCGCGCTTTTTCGCCGGACCGCGTACCGGCGGGGGATTTTCAAAATTCCGTGGCTTTTCGCGCGATTATGATTTAAGCTGCTCTTTGCCGCGAGGGCGGGCGCGTCGTTTTTTTTTCCGAAGCGGGGCAATCCCGAAATCCGCCCGCTTCCGAAAAACATTTTTCGACGCTTCTCACGCCGATTTCGGGCAAAATCGGGAAACGGCTTTGGGCAAGCCAATTCGCTCGCGCGAAGCCGGCGAACGGACCGAATCGCGAATGCCGCGATCGTCCGAAAACGTCCGGGAATCCGTCAAGGTCCCGAAAAGGGACGGACCCGCTCGTTTTCGTCCCGTTCGCTTCCGCCAACCGGAGCGTCTTTCGGTTTTCCCGGTTTTTTCGGATTTGACCGCGCGACCCCCAGCGGGTCCGCGGCACGTCAGCGCGATTTTAGGGTTAGAAACGATTTCACACAAGGAGACCTTAATGAAATCCAAATTTTTGCTCATCGCCGCATTGGCGATCTTCGTCTGCCTGCCGACGCCGGCCAAAGCCCAGGTCGAGCCGGGTTCTTTCAATTTCAGCATCATGGGCGGAGGCATTTTCCCGACGAACCTTTACATCAATAACGGCTTTGTCGGAGGAGTGGGACTGGGCTACAACTTCACCGAGAATTGGGGATTGGAGGCCTTCTTCCACCTCGCCCCGAACCTGAGCGACAGGGAAACGCCCGCCGGCATCGGCGACAACGACATCTTCAGCGGCCGTTTGAACGCCATTTACCACTTCGGCCAGGGCATCCTCGTGCCCTACGTCACGGCGGGCATCGGCGGAATCAAGGACGACAGGGAACTTTATCCCAACTACAGCTCCTTCACGGTCAACGCCGGACTGGGCCTGAAGTTCTTCCTCAACGACACCATCGCCATCCGTCTGGAGGCCGCGGACATCTACGGCTTCAGGAAGTATTCTTACGAGAAAGTCGACGAGCGTCTCAACGCTCCCCTCCTCACCGCGGGCCTCACCCTGCAGTTCGGCGGAGGTGAAGCCGGACCTTGCGCCGACAGCGACCATGACGGCGTTTGCGACGCTTACGACGCCTGCCCCGGCACCCCGCTCGGAACCCCCGTCAAGTCCGACGGCTGCCCGGTCACGGTCGAGATCCTCCTGGACGTGGAGTTTGACTTCGACAAAGACGTGGTCAAGCCCCAGTACCGCGCCGAGGTCGAGAAGGCCGCCATCTATCTCAACAACCATCCCAACGCCAAAGCGCTCCTCGAGGGTCACACTGATTCCAAGGGCAACGACGATTACAACATGAAGTTGTCCCAGCGCAGGGCCGACTCCGTGCGTCGTTACCTGACCACCGAATTCAACGTGGATCCCGCGAGGCTCACCGCCGAGGGCTTCGGCGAGACGAGGCCGGTCGACACCAACGACACCGAAGAGGGAAGGGCTCACAACCGCAGGGTCGTGGCCATCTTCACGGAGTGACAATCCGCGACCGCGCTCCCGAGGAGACGGAAAAAGAAGAACCCGGGGGGAAACCCCCGGGTTTTTCTTTTTCCTCTCCCCCCGGGGGATTTTCCTCTCCCCCCGGGGGTTTTTCCGAAGGGGAACGAAAAATTTTCCCGAAAACCTTCCCGGGGAGGATTTTTCCCGCGCTCCCGAACGAATCCGACCGAAATCACCGGATGTCGCGGGGAAGTCGCGGGGAAGTCCCCCGGAAACACCCCGCGGCCGCTTGCCAAAATTCCCGATTTGGGCTAAAGATTCGATTCATGAATTCTGAGGCCCGGACCCGACGGCCGAGCGCCCCCGGAATCCCCGCCCCCCGAGAAGCCCCAACCCCGAGGAACCCCCATGCGTTTAATCTGGGACATCGATCCGGTCATCTTTCGCGTCCCCGGCCCGGACTGGCCCATACATTATTACGGACTGATGTTCAGCCTGACCTTTTTGGGCGGCTTCTTTCTGTACCGCTGGCAAATCGGGAGGGGCGGGGGCTCGGAGGAAGAGGTCGTTTCCTTCATAATCCCGGGATTCCTCGGGGTGATTCTGGGGGCGAGAATCGGGCACATCCTCTTCTACAATCTCGACTATTTTTTGGCGAACCCCCTGTGGTTTTTCCGAATCTGGGAAGGGGGCCTCACTTCCCACGGCGCGACCCTGGGTTTGGTGGCGGCCCTCTATTGGCAGTCCCGGAGGAAGAAGAGGCCCTTTTTCGACGAGACGGACCGCTTTTCTTTTTCCGCGGCCCTGGGCGCCGCGCTCGTGAGGATCGGAAACCTCTTCAATTCCGAGATTGTGGGAAAAACGGCGCCCGACGACGCTTGGGTCGCCTTCGCCTTCCCCCGCCATGATTTTCTCCCCCCGGAACTCGCCCCTTACCGTTACCCCACCCAAATCGCCGAAGCGGCCTTGGGATTTTTCGTTCTTTTCGCGCTCTTCCTCGCCGACCGTCTCATGGGCCGGGAAAAAAGACCCAAAGGGGCGCTTTCGGCCATCTTCCTCGTTCTCTATTTTTCGGGGAGATTCGCGGTGGAGTTTTGGAAGGAACGACAGAACGCGGAGGACGTCCTCTTCCTCTCGAGGGGGCAGATGCTCTCCGTCGTTCCCTTTTTGGCGGGAGTCGCGCTCATGTTTCACGCGTTCAAAAGACGGAATCTTCCGGAGAGCCGGGCGGATTTCGGCCGCGGGGAACGGAAAAAGGCTTCCGCGGCTTCCCGGGGATCCGAGAATGCCCGGGATTCCCAAGCCCCCGGCGGAAAAAAGAAAAAGAAGAAGTCCGGCGGTCAGAAAAAACGTTGAAACCTTGGGGGGACGCCGGGGCTTTCGCTCCCCGCGCGGGTCGGGCGGGGTTTGACGACCCCGGCTTTTCGAAAACAAAAAACCCGGGCCAAACCAAGCCCGGGCGCGAACAATCCGCCGTTTTCCCGCGAACCGGCGATTATCCCGGGGAAACCCCGAAAAAAAGCGCGAACCCCTCCCCGGCATCGGTGCCGAAATGACACCAACACCCATACTCGACGGGAAAACAATATCGAATCTTTGAGTCATTCTACCACAAAAAAAACCGAAATCCAAGAAAAAACGGGCAACCGTTCGATATTTCCCGAAAAAAATCGACTTTTATAAAAGTCCCCCCCACCCCTTTCGGCTTCCCCGGGTGTTTTTTTCGGCCGCGGCGCCCGTTTCCCCGAGCCGCCGCCCGGTTCGCCCGAAAATCCGCCCGGCTTCGAAACCTCTTGCCCCCGTCCCGGGGGCGCTCTCCCCCCGACCCCGGACCCCGGTCTTCCCTCGAATCCCCGCCCGGCTCCGGCCCCCGACCAAACCGCGGACCCGGCCTTCCCCCGGTCGCCCGCCCGTCAACGCGCCTATCGCCCGTCCCCGAACTGTAGTAGAATTTAGTGCCTTCATGGTTTTTTTAAGGGGAATCATGCCGAAACGCCACGCGAAATCCGAATTTTACCGCGAAAAGGGCCGCGCCAGGCTTTCACCCCTTCTTTTGCCGCTCTTCCCGGCGCTTCTCTTCCTCTTGTCCCCGGCGTTTTTTCCGGCTCCCGCGCTCTTTTCCGGTTTTTCCGGCCGCGCGGCGACGGCCGCGAACGCGGCGGAAGCCCGGGCGGACGTTCCGGACGAAGCCGCGACGGAGGAGCTCCGAAGCGATCTGCGCTCTTTCGCGAGGAAAAAGAGGGTCCAGCTGGAGCTCCCCGCCCCCGGGGCCCCGAGGGAAAGAAAAGAGAGGGATTACGAAACCCCCCTGACAATCTCCAGGATCGTGGTCTTCGCGGCGGGGGTCGGGGCTTTGTTTCTTCTCGTCATGATGCTCGTCCGCCGCGGGGGGACGGGACCCGCGAAACAAAAGGACCCGGAGGGGAAAAAGGACGAAGAGGCGACGCGGGGGGAAAAGGAGAAACTCGCGAAAAAACTCCTCCGCTCGGAGGAAGACGCGGACGGGCTGGCGGCCGCGGGCCTCCACGCGGAAGCCATGCACAAGCTTTTACTCGACAGCCTGAACGAGTTTCGGAAAAGGGACGCCTCCAAATTGAAGGACTTCCTCACCAGCCGGGAACTCCTTCCCATACTCCCCTTAAACGTTCGGGAAAGCGAGGCCCTGGGCGATCTGGTGCGGAGGGTCGAGGTGAGTCACTTCGGAAACGCGGAGCCCGGCGAGGAAGACTGGAAAGCCTCCAAGGAGAGTTTCGCGAAACTGATACGGGCCCTGCGGGGGTCCCCCGGGGAGAATCCGGGAAAATCCGAGGAACCGAAGGCCGCGAATCCAAGGGGGAATCCCGTTTCCGCCGCGGCCCCGGGCGGAGGAGCTTTCGGGGGAGCGGGCGACGGGGGCCCGGCGCCGTGAAAATCGGAAAATCCCGTCTTCCCGTCATCATCGCGGTCATCCTCTGTTTCGGAATCATTCTCGCGGTTTCGCTTTCGAACGTCGACGGGGACAAGCCGAAAAGCGTCGAGAGCTCGGCCGGCTTCGACACCGGGTCCTATTCCTCTTCGGCCCTGGGGAGCCTTCTCTTCTACGAGTCCCTCCGGGAGACCCGGGAGTTCGTGGGAAGGGTCGTCTCGGGAACGCCCTTTCCGGTCGACAGGACCGACGTCGGGATCATTCTCGCGGCCCCCAACTATTCCCTCCGGTCCTCCTTCGAGGGAACCCGGGAGATGAGGGAGGCCCTGGGGGACGTGTTCCTGGTCCTTCCCAAGTGGAGGGGGGGCCAGGACTACTTCAATTCCGATTGGATCAAGGACGCGGAGTTGAATTCCCCCCTGACGGCCGCGAGGGCCTTTTGCTCTATGGCGGACTGTTCCGAAGGGGAACCCGAGATCCTGGACGTCCCCAGGGCCAACGTCCCGGACCCCACCAGGAACGAACTGGGGGTCGCGCCGAGATTCGCGAGGGACACGGCGAGACTCGTGAATTTCCCGGGGATGAGGCAGGTCGTGGCCTACCCCGGGGGAACCCTCTTGGGGGAACTCAAGACCCGGAAGGGAGGAAGGCTCTTCGTTTTGAGCGACCCGGATCCCGTCTCCAATCACGGGATCCTCGAGGGGAAGAATCTGGAGTTCGCGCTCGCGGCCGTGGAGCGCTGGACCGACGGAAAGCCGGACATGACCATCTTTTTCGACGAGAGGCACGTGGCCCTCAAGGCTCCGGCGAATCCCCTCGACCTCTCCTCCTTCGAACGCTTTTTGACTTACCCCTCGAACCTCATCCTGATCCTCACCCTTCTCGCCTCGGTCCTCTTCGTCCTCTTCGGGCTCAAACGCTACTGGCCCGAGGTCGAGGAACCGGAGACGGTGGTCTTCGGGAAGGAAAAGCTCATAGCCAACGCGGCCCGGCTCCTCGAAAGGGGCGACATGCGGAGGGAGGTCTTTCTCCGCTACCTGAGGATGACGATTCAACACATGGGAAGAAGCCTCAGGGCCCCCCCCGACGCCATGGGAAGCGAGGAAGAGCTTTTGGCCTTCCTCGACGCGAGGCTCCCCCGGGGGGAACGGGCGAAAAGCTTGACCGCGTTTTACCGGGAAGCCGCGGCGGAGGCCCGGGGCGACGCCTCCCCCGCCCGCCTCGTCCGATACGCGAGGCTGTTCCACGAATGGAAGGAAGAAACGGAAATTGGACCTGGAACTGGTTGATAAAATAATTAACTCCGTGCGCTCGGAGATAAACAAGGTCATCGTGGGCCAAAAGGAAACCGTGGACCTCCTTCTGGCCTCCCTTTTGGCCGGGGGACACGTGCTTCTGGAGGGCGTCCCGGGGACCGGGAAGACCTTATTGGTCCAGTCCTTCGCGGGGAGCATGGGACTCGCCTTCGGGAGGGTCCAGTTCACGCCGGACATGATGCCGGGGGACATCCTGGGCACCAACATCTTCAACTTCAAGACCAACGAGTTCGCGCTCACCCGGGGTCCCATCTTCACGGAGATCCTCCTGGCCGACGAGATCAACAGGACTCCCCCCAAGACCCAGGCCGCGCTCCTCCAGGCCATGAACGAAAGGCGGGTGACCATAGACAGGCTCACCCACGACCTCGGGCCGGACTTCATGGTGGTCGCGACCCAGAACCCCATCGAGCACGAGGGGACCTATCCCCTGCCCGAGGCTCAGCTGGACAGGTTTCTCTTCAAAATAAACCTCGGCTACCCCTCCCGGGAAGAGGAACTGGAGATAGTCCTGAGGCACGGGCAGGGTTCGGCCATGCCCGACCCCAAAACGCTCGGGATAAACGCCATCGTGACCAAGGAGCACGTGGCCTACGCGAGGGGGGTCGCCGCGAACATCAGGCTCTCCCGGGAACTGGCGGCCTACGCGGTGGAAATAGTGAGGACCACGAGAAATCACCCGGCCGTGGAAACCGGCGCCTCCCCCCGGGCCGCGACCATGCTCTCCGCCGCCTCCAGGGCCAGGGCCGCGGTGGAGGGGAGGGACTACGCGGTTCCCGACGACGTCAAGGCCGTGGCCCCGGCCCTTCTCCGGCACCGCCTCACCATGACCCCCTCC
>JAITKT010000263.1 GCA_031278225.1 Deltaproteobacteria bacterium | reverse complement strand
GGTGACGTCCGGAAAAAATCGGCAGCGGATCCAAAACGTTTTTTCCGGGGTTGACCCCTCGCGTTTTTCAATCGCGACGCGAGTGTCCCGACCATGCCGCGGTCTTCGCGTGTCCGCGCGGCGCGTCATGACCCGAATCCGCCGCGAAACGTTCGAACGCCCGCGGACCCCGAGTTCCTCCGAAAGTCGCGCGCCGAACCGCCCGACGCGGAAGTCGCGTCAAGGTCACCCGGGGACGTACGAAAAAAAAAAAAAGCCCGGCAGTCTCCCTCCGGGCGTTTTTTTTCGGGGGGGATTCGGGCGCCTTCGAAACGAACGCGACCGAATCGAAAGCCGCCAAACGGGCGGGTCCCCGAAATGAAATCAGACCTTTTGAGTCCCCTTGCAAACGCTTCTCACCGCGAGCACGGGGAATTGCCCCAGACGCACCAGACGGTCGGTGGTGGAGCCCACCATGATGTTTTCGAAAAAGCCCCTCCCGTGAACTCCCACGACTATGAGATCCGCGCGGTTCAGGATGGCGTATTTGTTGAGTTCCTCGTGGGGGTGTCCGGCCAGGACCCTGACGTCGGTCTTGTCCTTAAGGTCGGCGGGCACGAGATCCCACAGATTTCTCGTGAGTTCGTCGGTTATGGTCTGGGCCATGGCCTTCTCTTTCTGGGGATCCCTGGAAAGCATCTGGTCCAGCTGCGAGGACTCTATGACGCTCGCGAGGGTCGGCTTGGCGTCGAAGGTCCTCGCGAAATCGAATCCCCAGGCCACGGCTTCCAGGGACTCCTTGGAGAAATCGGTGGATATGAGGATGGATTCGATTTCGTGGAGGGAACTTCTCTCGAGGGGGAGGGATCCGGAGACCACGAGAAAAGGCACCGTTAAGGTGAACATGAGTTTTCTCGTCACGGAACCCAAAAGAAGCCTCTCTATGCCGCTTCTTATGTGGGTGGCGGCCACGAGCAAACCCGCCCCGGTCTCCTTCACCATCTCGTGAATGGCCTTGGTGGGATAACCTATGGTCACCTTGAGCTCCCAAAGCTCCGGGGGCACGCCCGCCAGGATGTCCGCGACCTGCTCCCTGGCCGATTGGGCCACCCTGGACTGGAGCTCTTGCGGATCCACCATGGTCTCCCCGTAAGGGGTCACGGCGGGCAAATCGATGACGTGGGCCACCACGAGCTTGGAATTGTAACGGGAGGCTATGAAAGAAGCCAGGTGAAGGGCTTTGTTGGAGCCTTCGGAAAGATCCGTGGCGCAAACGACGGCCTTCAAATCAAACATGACACACCCCTCTCTCGGGAAAGTTTTTGGCGGGAAAGGACTTTGGGACGCGCCCGAACACCAAAACGTCCCTCCGGTTTCCGCACGCGCCCATGCCTCATTTTAATTCAAAAGCGCGGAAATATCAAAAACCCCGGGGCCCGCGACGCGGCCTTCCGATTGAAAGGCACTTTCCCCAAGGGTCTTTCGAAAATCCCCGGGGTCAGCGAGGACACGCTCAAAACCGCGTTCCACTTTGTTTTTCGAAAAAAATTTAAGGCGCGGCGGGCCTTTCCCGCTTCCCCCGGCCGTTTTTCCCATTCGACCGCGCGCGCGGGCGGAAGCGAGCTTCGGGGCCCCCGGCGCGGGAGCGCGCGAGTTTGTTCGACGCGCCGTTTCCCGCGCGTTTCCCCGATTGACCCGTTCGCCGACCCCGGATCCCGAACGCGAAAACCGTCGCGAATGATTTTTCCCTTGTTTCTTCCCGCGCCGAACGTTTTTCTTTTGTTTTTTTTCCGGTCGCGCGTTTGACCGTTTTATTTCGCGTTTTCCGGGTTTTGAATCATCGTCGTTTTTCGAGGGGGTTTTGTTTTCGAAACGCCGAAACTTTTCGAAGTCCCGTCTTTTTAAAACGTCAAGCCCGAAAACTCCAATCCGAACCCGTCCGAACCCGTCCCGGC
This sequence comes from Deltaproteobacteria bacterium, assembly GCA_031278225.1. Classification (GTDB taxonomy): domain Bacteria; phylum Desulfobacterota; class Desulfarculia; order Adiutricales; family Adiutricaceae; genus JAITII01. The sequence continues at coordinate 2,592 of JAITKT010000263.1, read as the reverse complement.
CCGTCCCCGCGAAGCCCGACCGGGACGACGCCCCCCGGAAAAACCGGGGGGCCTATCGCAAAGCCCGCTCCCACAGGGAGGAAAGCTCGTAATCCCTCTCGAAGAGTTCCCAAGCGAGGTCAAGCAAGGATTCGGCCCTGCCCAGGGCCCGCTCGAACCTGGAGACGCCGGGCTTCTCGTCCCACACGAAATAGTTTTCCAAAAGGGCGTCGGCCAAATATCTTCTGGCGAGGTTTATGACGAGTCCCCTTATGACCGCGGGCAGGAAAACCAGGCGGGCGGGATCGAGACACAAACCGGTCAGGGAGTAACCCCCGACGGCGGCGGCCCCGAGGTCCGCGTCGAAAAAGGGGGCGGTCTTCCGGACCGCGAAGGAGCGCATGAGCTCCCCGAGATCCAAGAGGGGATCCCCGAGGGCCGCGGTGTCCCAGTCGATCAGGGTGAAAGTTCCCGCGGGCGGGGAAGCGGGGTCCTCGTCCGGGGTCCCGGTTTTTTCGAAAAGGTCAGGGGTTTTTTCCGTTTCGACGGCCGGCTCCCACAGAAAGTTGGTTCTCTTGGGGTCCCCGTGGATCGCGAGGTCCTTGAAGAGAAAAACCATCCGGAAAACGGGACTGCCCGGAAGAAACTTAACGGCCTCTTCTCCTCTCTTAAGAGCCTCTTCCATGGCCTCCAACCCGGGATGACGCCTGTAAAGCGAGCGGAAACCGGAGAAATCGCCGGGCGCGGGGAGCTTCCCGTTGGTGTACTCGACCCCTTTGGGGAGTTCGTCCAAGGTCACGGGCATGGGGGAGTTCAAGGCCCGGTGAACGCTTCCCAAAGTCCTCGCGGCCTCGAAAACCGAGCTTTCGGAGATCCCCGGGACCGTCCCCGGAACGAAGGACGTGAGTCTCCAGACGTCCTCCCCGAAGAGGGCGAGATTGTTCCCGAACTTGTCCGGAAGGACCCGGGGGCATCGGATGCCGTTGGAAGAGAGGGTTTTTTCGACCTTGGCCCAATTGTCCCCCGGGGCGCGGGAGGACTTGAAGACGGGGTTAATCTTCTGGAGTATCAACGGTTCCGGGCCCCCTTCCGCCAGAAAGGTCAGATTGACCCTTCCGGACGGAACGGCGAGGACGGTTCCGCCGTCCATGCCGTAGAACTCGCGAAGGACGCCGAGCGCCTCTTCCGCGTTGGGATTGGTTGCCTGAGGAGCGGAAATGGGAAATCCTCCCTGAAAAACCAAAAAAACCGGTGAAAAAGAAAAAACGACAAGACAAACGAATTCGCGGGATCCGGTCGGAATCGGAAAAGAATCGCGGGCCGCCGGCGCCGGATTGGGAAGGATTGTACCGGAAAATCGAAAAAATCGGCGGGATTTCAAACTTCCCCGGCGATTTTTCCGGACCCCGGCCGCGAACGCTCCGCGGAAAAGCGCGGGGAAACGAGAAAAGGCGCCGGGAAAATCGAGAAGTCCCGTCCGTCCCGATTCCCTCTCCCCCCTCCCGGGGGCCCCGCGAAAGACACGCGCGGGCGGTGTCGCGGAAAAAACCGCCCCCTTCGGAAAACCCGGGGCGCGACCTTTGAATCGGACCCCGACGGGCGGCGGACGGCGCGATTTCCCCCGCGACCGACGAAACGTCCCCGAAGCGCGCCCTCGAAACGCCATCGGGCGACATCGGGCGCGGAACGGAACGAACGCCCGCGACGAAGGGGGAAACGACGGAAAACGTCAAATTCGAACGACGCCCGCCTCGCGTTCGGGAACGCGGTCCCGGCCCGAAGTCGAAAGAGCGCGCGATTATCCCGCTCGCGAGGGATCCGCGCGACATGGTTTCGTTTTTGAAATTTTGGCGTCTTTCGGGGGGCGAAACGACGGAAATCAAAGGTCGGGGTTTTCGGAGGTCCTTCGCGTCGCGGAATAAACGCGGCCGCGGCGCGAAGTCCCTTTTCGGGTCCGGATCCCCCCTAATTTTCCCTCAAAACGAGAAGGAGGCGCCGACGGTCACGCCGTGAATCCTGTCGCTTCTTCTGAAAACCCCCTTGTAGTCAAAATACAGATCGACCCGGTCGGTGAGGCTCAAAGTCCCCCCGAGCTCGACCAAAGCCCTCGCGCGTCCCGGGTCCGGGGTCTCGTTCACGAACGGGGCTATCACTTCCTGGTCCGCGAAACGGGCCATCATGATCATGGTGGTGTCCCGCGTCTCGTAACCGAAGCCCAAGTCCAGGCGGGGAGAGAAAATCTTTCCGCCCAAGTCGATTTCCCTGGTGAAATGCACCCCGGCCCGAATCTCCAGGCTGTTGTTCCTTGCCGGAAGAATGACCTGATTCCAACCCGGGGCGCCCGTTTCGGTCAAGCCCAAAAATTCCAGACGAACGTAGCCGAGCCCCAACCTCGGGGTGATTCTCACGCCTCCGAGCTCGAAAAGTTTTCCGGCGGAAAGGGCGGCCCCGAACCACTTGAGGGAATATTCGCTTTCGGCCACCACTCCCGGCAGCGGCCGCCTCTCGGTGTCGACCGAGGCTCTCCCGAAAAATCCCTCCGCCGACGCGAACCAATCGGAAGAGTCCCTCCGGAAGAACAAAGCCGCGGTGAAATCGCCCGAATCCTCGGAG
>JAITKT010000255.1 GCA_031278225.1 Deltaproteobacteria bacterium | reverse complement strand
GTTCTCGAGGGGGCCGCTTCCGGTCGCGGTTATCTCGGGGGAGAGCCAGGGGAGGTTTTCCGCGAAGAAGGCCAGGGGGCTCGAGGGGCCGGAGGTGGCCTTGAGGTCGAGGGAAAGGGGTTTGTCGGGGGCGAGGTCGCGGTCGTGGAGGATCTTGAAGGTGAGGCCCTTGCCGTCGGGACCGAGCCAGGAGCCGCGGGCGTCGAGGGCGAGGAGTTTGGTGTCCTTGTCGAAGCCCAGGCGGGCGTCGAGGTTCGCGAGGCTCAGGGCCAGGGGACCGCCCTCGTCGCTTAGGATGAGGCTGTCCCGGATCCGGACGTTCGCGGCGAGATCGATGTTGGGGAGGGACGTTTGGCTTCGGTCTTCGTCGTTTTCATCGTCTTCCTTTTTCGGGAGGTCGGGGGGTCTTTTGAAATCCACGCCTTCGGCGGAAAGGTTTTCGACGTTCACTTTCAAGGCCAAAAGCGAGGAGAGGGAGATCTCGGCCAGGAGTTCTTTCGCGGTGAGGAAGACTCCTTTTTCGTCGCCAAGGACGATGCCCTTGGCTCTTATCTTTCCCGGGAGGGGACCCTCGAGGGAGTCGAGGGTGAGGTGAAGGCCCCGGTTTCGCAAAACTTTCGTGAGTTCCGAGCGGGCGAGGTCGAGGCCCTTGTCGCTCCGGAGAAAGAGGAAAAGGACGAGTGCCAAGATGAAGAGGAAGAGGACGAAGGCCCCGAGGATTTTGGCGAGCCTTCGCCCGAGGCTTTTCTTTTTCTTCCTTTCGGGCGAAGGAAGATTTCCCTTCTTCGAGAGGGTGATTTTTTCCCCTTTGTCGCCGGAAGCTTTGGCCATTTCAGAAACTCTGCCCCAGACTTATGTAGAGTTGAAAGCGGGAGTCGCCGGACCGCGGGGTGAAGGGAGTCGCGACGTCCACCCTGAAGGGGCCCATGGAGGTGTAGTACCTGAAGCCCAGGCCCCCTCCCCAGAGGAAGTTTCTTCCGAAGTCCCGGGCGTCCAATTGGTCGTAAAGGTTTCCGCCGTCCGCGAAGGCGACGAGCCCCATGCTTTCCCGGAAGCGGTAACGCAGCTCCCCGCTCACCTCGTTCAGGAAATTGCCCCCGGCGGGTTTGTCGGCGGCGGTTCGCGGGCCCACGGACTGATAGCGGTAACCCCTCAAGGAGCCCCCGCCCCCCGCGAAGAAACGCAGGGACGAGGGAAGCCTCGCGGTGGTGGCGCCGGCTATGCCCCCGACGGTGCCGCGGAGGGCGAGGATCAATGATTTGTTTTTGAGGAGGTCGAAGTAGGCGTAGCCGTCGACCCTGCTCTTGAAGACCCGGAACTCGCCGTGGTAGGTGCCCCAATAGGGGGCGAGGGAGACGGCGAGCCTTTGGCCCCTCGTGGGATCCAGAAAACCGTCGGCCCAGTTCCACTCGAGGCTCGCGGGAAGTCCCAGGACCCGGTATTTTCTGGTCCCGAGCGCGAACTCGTCGAGCGTTCCGGTTTCGAGGCTCAGCATGAGTTTCCCCATGAGGTGCCTTGAGAGTTGTCTCTCGAGACCTCCCGAGACGGAGGCGGATTTGAGGTTGTAGGAGTCCGTCTCCTCGTGGAGGAGGGAGAGGCTCGCCAGAAAATTTTGTTTGGGCGAAAAGAAGTAGGGGAGCGAGTATTTGAGCCCGAGTTGTTGGAGGTCCTTCCAGAGGGGGATGTCGACGAGGAAGTCGTCACCCCGGCCCGTGAGGCTCCGGTGCTCCCAGCTGACCTCGAGACCCGGCCCGAAGTTGGAGTCGTAGTTCAAAGAGCCGCCTATGGTCCGCAGGGGTGCCCTCTCCAGACGGAGAAGGACTTCCCGGGTGCCGTCGGGGGCGGTTTGTTTTCCCGGGGAGACCTCCATGGATTTGAAGAGCCCCTTGGAGAAGAGGGCGTCCCTGAAGCGGCCGATCGCGTCCCGGTTCCAGGGGTCCCCCTTTTTCCAGGTGACCAGGTTTTCCACGTAACCCGGTTTCACGGGATTGTCGCCCTCGATGGCGAGTTCGCCCATCCTGGCGAATTCCCCGGGGAAGACCCGAGCCTCCGCGTCCAGAAGTTTTTCTTCCGGGACCAGAAAGTAGCGGGTCGCGACCACCGCGGAAAAGGGGTACCCGACCGATCCCAGGTAATCCGGGATCCGGTTCACCGCGTCCACGATCGCGGCCGCCCTCGCCGGGTCCCCGACCTTGAGGCCGACGGCCCCGGGGGTGAGGCTTTCGGGGAGGGGGATGACGAGGTCCGGGTTTTCTTCGGTCCCGGAGGCGATGAGTTTCACGCTCCCTATCTTGTAGAGGGGACCCGGGTTGAAGGTGACGTTTATGAGGGTGTTGGAGTTCTTGTCGTTCGTTATGGTCTGAGACCCGACTTTTCCCTCGTAGTACCCGAGGGATTTCAGGATGTCCTCCCCCGTTTCCACCGAAGACTTGAGTCTTCTCGCCAGGGCCAGCCGCGAGGTCAGGGGTTTGTCCGCGAGGGTGAAGAGGTCCGCGGTTTCCTTGAAGAGGGTTTGTATTTCCGGCACCCCCGGACTGTGGATCGACGTCACGTAGAGGATCTTTTGGCCCCTGAGCTCCCTGTCCCTGTGAAACCCGACGTCTCTCGCGCTTAGGTTCGCGGGGATGTCCGGCTTGGGAATGGGTCCTTCGGGGTCGCTCCTCAGGAGCGAATCCCCCATGGCCTGCCTGTTGGCTCCCGGAGCGAGCCTCGCGAGCTCGTTCATGTCCTTCCCGCAGGAGGATAGGGTAAGCGCGAGGAGCGAAAGAAGCGCCGCGAACAAAGCGATCCCGGAGCGCCGGCCCGAGGGCCCGCGGGGACCGGAGGGTCCGACGGCTCCGGAAGGCGCGGGGGTACCGGTCCGGAGCCCGGCTTTCGGTCCGGCGATCGGTCCGTCGGTCGGTCCGGCGTTCGGAAGTTCGGTCTTCCGTTTTGACCCCAAAAAAGAGAAGCCCTTCAGGGGCCGTACTCGGGTGTTTTCTTCTGACAATTCGCAACCCTTCGCGTTTCCCCGAAAAAGGGCGACGGGGGCGCCCCCC
>JAITKT010000209.1 GCA_031278225.1 Deltaproteobacteria bacterium | reverse complement strand
CGGGAAGGGCCCGGAGGCGGTCGCCCGGAAGAATCGTCGAAACGGCGACCGTTTCCGCGGTTTCGTCGACGCCCTCGCCTTTCACGAGACGGGTCTCGGAGGGAGCCATTAGCACCAGGTTTCTCAAGCCGCTCTTGGATTTCTCCACCGTCTTCTCTTCCAAAATGGCGCCTATGGCCATTATGAAAACCACTTCCCCGGCCGCGAAGATCTCCCCCACGTAAATGGAGGCCACCATGGCCATGTCGATCAAAAGGGCCGAGGATATCGCCTTTTCCAGAAAGAGACGTTTGAGGGCCAGATAAACGAGGGGAATGCCGGAGACGAAGATGGTGACCCACGCCGGGTCGACCGGGAGGGTGCGGTCAAAGAGCCAGAGAACGAAACTGGCCAAAAGAAAGATTCCCCCGAAAGTCGTGGCGGAAACGCTTTCGAGAAATCTCACGAAAGAAACCAAATTGGGGGCGAGAAAGAGACCCTCGAAAAAGGGGGCTCCGCCGCTCTCGCTCCCGCCGCCCTCGCAAAGGGCGGGAGTTGTCTTTTCCTGCATCATTAACCTCCGTGGTTAAACGCGTGACGCGCGCGCCGAACTTCTGTTCGGATTTCGTGTTCTTGGGGCATCGGGTCACCGGGGCACTTGCCCCGGAGTCCTCGCCGGGTGTCTTTTGATTTTCATTCGGGGTTTTTCCCCGCCGGCTTCGGCCGACGCTCCCCTCTTCGTGAGGGAGAGCCGGGGGAAAGACGAAAATCAAAGCGTTACCCGACTTCCGAGAGCTTTATAGCACGTATTTTTTGATTTGTAAAGGCAAATTTTCACTTTTTTTCACGTTGTCACAACCATTTTTTCGCCGCGGCGGGTGTCGCCAAGACCCGGGGGCGCTTGGAAATCGATTCGATTGTTTTTGGAAATGGCCCCGATTCGAGTTGAAAAACAAAAACCCGGTCAATGAACCCCGTTTTGGGCGTCTCTCAAGATTTAAATTTGACAGAAAAAATTTTTCACGAAAAAAATGGGCGGGAGTTCCGCGAATCCCGGGAGGCTAAAGGGATTGTCTCGCGGTTCCCGCCCATTCTGTCTTCCCGTGCGCGATGAATTACGGGAGAAACAAATCCGTCAAAAGAGCATGGGGAATCACTTCACCAGGAAATTCAGCTTGGCGTTCCAGTAGTCTATGTTGTGCTTGCTGGTGTCGGCGGGGACTATTCCGTAGCGGACTTCCATCTGCCAGGCGCCGGTTTTCCAGGGGATGAAATCCACGAAACCGTTCTTGTCGGTGGTGTTCTGGAAGGCTTTGATGTTGTGGAGATCGCCGCCGTAGCCTTCGACCAGGCCGTAGACGGGCTCGTTGGCCAGGGGTTTCCCGTCATAGAGGAGCTGCATGCGGAATTTTTCGCCGACTTTCAGGGTCGCGGGATTCGACTGGGGGATGAGCTCTATTTTCTGGCCCACGGGCTTGGTGATGAGTTCGGTGTCGGCGGCGCCGTCAACGTTGTAGATGCCCTTCGCGTAGATGGCGGTGCGATAGGAGTCGACTATGGTCCCCGTCACTTCGTTCTTCGGCTTGATGGCCCAGCCGTCCTCTTTGGTCTGAGTCCAGAAGGTCGGGATGTACTCGCCCGTCACGAGATAGGTGCCCTTCTTGACGGGCTCGGACGAGACGTACAGATAGTTGGCTGAACCCGGCTCCAGGGGGATCTTGTGACCGTCGGGAGCGATGAATTCGGGGGGAAGGATGAAGGCGAGGCGTTTCTCCTCGATGGGTTCGGCCTTGGGGAAGAAATCGCTGTAACCGTTGATGATGATGGGTTTCTCTCCCGGCTTGGCCGGTTCGGCGGTGGTCCAGAAGGTGTGGGCGAAAGCCGAGGTGGCCCAAAAGGCGGCCATGACGGCGACGGCGATGGTTAAGGTTGTCTTTTTCACGATTCTCTGCATTTTTTTACCTTTGTGACTATTTTGATGTTTCGGACGCGAAAGCGTCCTCGAAAGAGCGAGAAAATCCTTGTTTGTCTTTGTCAAAGACAAGTGCCTCCCCATGCCGTTTCGCGATGACGAAAACGGTTCGCGAGTCGTCCTTGACGAAAAACAACGCCGGACCGGACAATCATTGACGAATGTCAATGAAATCCTGCGAAATGAAACGGGAGCTGAAAAATCCGGTCGCGCTCCGGATTTTTGTTTCGTCCTGATTTTGGCGAAACAAAACCTGTCTCTCGCTCCGGAAAGCCGGCGCGAGCGCGGAAGGTGTCGAAAAGAATGTTTGGCGAAAGTCTCCGAAAACCGACGCCAAACCGGGGCGGGACTTCGCGTCGGGTCAAGACGTCGGGTCGGGGTCCGGGTTTTCGTTTAGTCCGAATTCGGGCCGGACGGGTTTCGTCTCATGCCCCGGACCGGCGGCGCGAGCGCGTGAAATGTCTTAAAAAATATTGACGAAAATCAATGAAAACCGATAAATTATCCGAGAGGAACCATGAAACGGTCGGCCGCGCGGATTGTAGTTTCGCCGGAATTCAGGCGAAACCGGTACTGTCCCGCGCCCCGGACAGGCGCGGCGAGAGCGTGAGGCATCGAAAGGAAAGCGTTGGCCGAAAGTGAAACAAATTTTTTTCGGGTGATTTTGTTTCGCGAAAGTTCGGTTTTAACGAAGCGATTTTCGGAACTTATGATGGTTTCGGCGGCGCGGCGGCGGGCAATTCCTTCGATTGGCCGCCCGTAAAAGCCCGAGGGGCCCGTCATTCGGTCTTGGCCGCGGGAACCTTGGGAGAAGGCGTTTTCGGCTTGTTCATGGTGAGAACCTTCCACAAAAGACCCAGAGCCACCAAAACCGCGATGACGGTCACCATCTTCCAGGGTTTCACGGCGTTGGTCACGGCCCTCTCCACGGCCCGTTCCACGTTCACCGTCGGAGCCGCGACGGCCGCGATCCCGTCCGCGCCGGCGGCGGCCGCGGGAGCTTCGCTTTTGGCCTCTATGTCGGCTTTGCAAACGTGACCCCCGCCGTCGTC
>JAITKT010000114.1 GCA_031278225.1 Deltaproteobacteria bacterium | reverse complement strand
CGGCGGACTTTTTCTTTTCCGTTCCCGCGTTTCTTCTTACCTCTTGCCTCTTTCCTCTTTCCTCTTTCCTCTTTCCTCTTGCCTCTTTTTATCCCCCGGCGTCGGGGGCTTCGGAAAGGTTATCAGGCGTTGTGTCCGGCCGAATCCGAATCCTGGGTGCCGTCGGTCCGGGGATTCACGATGATGGAGGAGGGGAGCTTTTTCTCGTCGGGCGGGTCTTCCTCGGAGAGGGTGAGTTGTTTGTCGGGCTCCTCCCGGAAGAGGGGTTTGTCGGGTTCGAAGACGAGGGCGTTTTCGAGGACCTCGTCCACGCGCTTGACGGTTATGATGTTGAAGGTCTTCAGGATCTTCTCGGGGATCTCCTTCAGGTCCTTGTCGTTCTCCCGGGGGATGATTAAGGTCTTGAGCTCGCCGCGGTTCGCGGCCATGACCTTTTCCTTCAGACCGCCTATGCGGAGGACGTCTCCCAGAAGGGTTATCTCGCCCGTCATGCAGACCTCTTTCCTGACCTTCCTGCCGGTCAGGGCGGAGACGAGGCCGGTCACGAGGGTGACGCCGGCGGAAGGACCGTCCTTGGGGATGGCCCCCTCGGGAAGGTGGACGTGGACGTCGACCTTCTTGTGGAAATGGGGGTTGAGGCCCAGTTTGGCGGCGACGCTGCGGACGTAGCTGAAGGCCGCCTTCGCGGACTCCTGCATGACCTCACCCAATTTTCCGGTCAGGATGAGCTTTCCGGAACCGGGCATGACCAGGAACTCGGAGGCGAGGATCTCGCCGCCGTGTTCGGTCCAGGCCAGGCCCTTGACCCTCCCCACGGAATCCTCCTGGTCGGCCGCGGCGTGATGGAACTTGGGGGCCCCCAGGTACTGGGAGATGTTTTTCCCCGTGACCTTGAGCTTGGAGGCGGAATGGTCGCCGGTTTTGACGATTTCGCGGGCGAGCTTCCGGCAGACCGAGGCCATCTCCCTTTCGAGGTTGCGGACCCCGGCCTCGGAGGTGTAGCGGCGGATGGTGGTCAAAACGGAGGCGTCGGAGAACTCCACCCTTTCGGGGGAAAGGCCGTTCGCGAGGACCTGTTTCTTCGCGAGGAAGTTTTTCGCGATGTTCAACTTCTCGTCCTCGGTGTAGCCGGGGATGCGGAGGATCTCCATGCGGTCCCGGAGGGGGCCCGGGATGGTGTGGAGGCTGTTGGCCGTGGTTATGAACATGATCTCCGAGAGGTCGTAGTCGAGGTCCAGGTAGTGGTCCCCGAAGCGGCAGTTCTGCTCGGGGTCCAGGACCTCCAGGAGGGCCGCGCTGGGGTCGCCCCTGAAGTCCGTGGACATCTTGTCCACCTCGTCCAGGCAGAAGACCGGGTTGCAGGACTTGGCCTTCCGGAGGCTCTGGATGATCTTTCCGGGCATGGCGCCGATGTAGGTGCGCCTGTGGCCCCTTATCTCGGCCTCGTCCCTCACGCCGCCCAGGGAGAGCCTTATGAAGTTCCGGCCCAAGGCCCTCGCGACGGAGCGGGCGAGGCTCGTCTTTCCCACGCCCGGGGGGCCCACGAGGCACAGGATGGGACCCTTGTTGTGCTTGACCAAACTCTGGACGGCCAGGTACTCGAGGATCCTCTCCTTGGGTTTTTCGAGGCCGTAGTGGTCGTCGTTCAGGATCTTTTCGGCCCTGTCCATGTCGAGGTTGGAGCGGACCTTCTCGTACCAGGGGAGGGCCAGGATCCAGTCTATGTAATTCCTGACCACCGTGGCCTCGGCGCTCATGGGGGACATCATCTTGAGTTTCTTTATCTCGTGGCGGACCCTCTCGCCGGCCTCCTTGGAGAGGCGGCGCCTTTTGACCTTTTCCTCGAGCTCGTTTATCTCGTTTTTGATGTCGTCGGAATCCCCCATCTCCTTCTGGATGGCGCGCATCTGCTCGTTCAGGTAATACTCTTTCTGGGTCTTCTCCATCTGCTTCTTGACCCGGTTCTTGATGCGCTGCTCCAGCTGCAAAACCTCTATCTCGCCGCGCATGAGCTCGAAGAGGGCTTCCATGCGGGCGATGGGGCTTATGATGGAAAGGAGCTTCTGGCGATCCTCGAGCTTCAGGTTCAGGTGGAAGATCATGCTGTCGCAGAGCTGGGAGGGATTTTTGTTGCTCGTGACGGTCGCGATCACCTCCGCCGGGATCTTTTTGTTCACCTTGGCGAAGCTCTCGAAGGTGGAGTTGAGGCTGCGGACCAGGGCCTCGGTTTCCCTCCCGTCCTCGGTGGGTTCCAGCATGTTTTCCACCTCGACGAAGAAATAGTCCTGGGTCGAGATGAAGTAGTCTATTCTTCCGCGGGCGCGGCCCTCCACCAGGGCCTTCACGGTTCCGTCGGGAAGGCGCAGGAGCTGCAGGACGGAACCTATGGTGCCCATGCGGTGGATGTCCTGCTCCTGGGGTTCGTCGACCTTGGCCTCTTTCTGGGTCGACAAAAAGATGCACTTGTCCAGGGTCATCGCGTGTTCCAGGGCCTTGATGGACTTCTCCCGGCCCACGAAGAGGGGCACCACCGTGTGGGGGAAGACGACGACGTCCCGCAGGGGCAGAAGGGGAAGCTGAAGTCTGGGACCCGCGGGGGACTCCTGGGAACGCGATTTGTTGGATGCGAAAAGCATGAGTTTGTCCTGTGTTTGAACGAGGGGTGATTACGCGGACTTCGCGACGGTGCTCCCCTCGTAGATGAGCACCGGGGCTTCGTGTTTCAGTATGACCTCCTCGGTTATGAGGCATTCCTTGACCTTGGAGAGGCTGGGGAGGTCGTACATGATGTCCAGCATCGCGGATTCGAGGATGGCCCTGAGGCCCCTCGCGCCCGTTTTTCTCGCGATGGATTCGGTGGCGATGGCCTCCAGGGCCTCGGAGGAGAATTGCAGCTCCACCCCGTCGGCCTTGAGGAGGGCCTGGTATTGTTTCACGATGGCGTTCTTGGGCTCGGTCAGGATCTTTATCATGGCCGCCTTGTCGAGTTCGGTCAAAGACGCCGTGACCGGGATCCTCCCCACGAACTCCGGGATGAGCCCGAACTTGATGAGGTCCTCGGGCAGGCAGTGGCGCAGGACCAGGGAGGGGTCGGCGTCGTCCTTGTTGGAGTCGATGTTGGCCGAAAAACCCATGGAGGTGTCCTTCCCGATCCTCTTCTTGATTATCTTGTCCAGTCCCACGAAGGCCCCCCCGAAGATGAAGAGGATGTTCGTGGTGTCGACCTTGGTGAGCTCCTGCTGGGGATGCTTCCTCCCGCCCTTGGGGGGCACCGAGGAGACCGTGCCCTCGATGATTTTGAGCAAGGCCTGCTGCACCCCCTCCCCGGAGACGTCCCTCGTTATGGAGGTGTTGTCGCCCTTCTTCGCGATCTTGTCCACCTCGTCCAGATAGACGATGCCCTTGGAGGCCTTTTCCACGTCATAGTCCGCGGCCTGCAGGAGGCTCACTATGATGTTTTCCACGTCCTCCCCCACGTAGCCGGCCTCGGTGAGGGTCGTGGCGTCGGCTATGGTGAAGGGAACATTCAAGATCCGGGCCAAAGTTTGGGCGAGGAGGGTCTTTCCCGAACCAGTGGGACCCAGGATGAGGATGTTGGACTTCTGGAGCTCCACTCCCCCCTCGCTCTCCTGGGGCATCCGGATTCTTTTGTAGTGGTTGTAGACCGCCACGGACAGGGATTTTTTCGCGAAGTCCTGGCCGATGACGTAGTCGTTCAGGATCTCCGAGATCTGACGGGGATTGGGGAGCTGGCTTTGCGCGCCCGCCTTGGCGTGCGGGGCGTGGGCGGGCTGGTCCCTCGCTATTATCTCCCTGCACTGGTCCAGGCAGAACTCGCATATGTGAATTCTCTCGGGGTCCGGGCCCGCTATCATGCGGATGCCGTCCCTCTGAGGCTGCCTGCAAAAAGCGCAAACGGGATTTTTGGGTTTTTCGTCTGGCATAAAGATGTCTTTCGCTTTGGATGAGCGTCATGGGCGGTCAAAAAGGTTTGACCTTTGGTTTTTTCCCGGGAGGCCCGATTCCCGACGGTCCCGACGGTTCGGGACGATTCCGGGCGGTCCTTTTCGTCCCTTCGTCGCCCCCGTTTCGGCCCCGCTTGGGTCCTGAGGGGGGAAAAAGGGTCCCCGGCGACCCCGGGCGACGCCGGTCGCGACGGGGGGACGGACTTTCCCGGGAAATCCCCGGACGGGACGGGACGGGTTCGGGGACCCGACGCGGTCAGGGGTTTTTCGCCGGGGGATCGCCCGGGGCCGGGGGAGTCTCGGGGGGCTTGCGCCGCTCCAGGACCTGGTCGACTATCCCGTATTCCAGGGCCTCCCCGGAGGTCATGTAATAGTCCCTCTCGGTGTCCCGGGCTATTTTTTCCAAAGACTGGCCCGTGAGCTCGGAGAGGATGCCGTTTATGTTTTGTTTGGTCCTCAGGATTTCCCTGGTGTGAATCTCTATGTCCGTCGCCTGACCCGAGAAGCCCCCGGAGGGCTGGTGAATCAGGATCTTGGCGTTGGGGAGCGAAATTCTCTTCCCCCTGGCTCCGGCCGCGAGCAGGAAAGCCCCCATGCTGGCGGCGAGTCCGAGGCAGAGGGTGGAGACGTCGGGTCTTATGAAGCGCATGGTGTCGTAGATGGCCATGCCGGCGGACACGCTTCCGCCCGGGGAATTGATGTAGAGATGTATGTCCTTTTCCGGGTCCTCCGCCTCCAGGAAAATGAGTTGGGCGCAAACGAGGTTGGCCAAATTGTCCGTGACTCCCTCCCCGAGGATGATGATGCGGTCCTTCAAGAGTCTCGAGTAGATGTCGTAGGCCCTCTCCCCGCGGCTGGTTTGCTCGATTACGGTAGGGGGATACATGCTTCGGCTCCGAAAATCATTGGCGAACTCCTGTCGATTGTCAGAATGACGTGATAAACCTTTTCACATGATATACCATTGACCGTGAATTACAAGAGTTGACCGCCGCGAAAACGCGTCAAACGGCGAAAAAAAGTTGCCGATCCGGGGAAAAACGACGGGAAAACGGGATTTTACCGTTTTTTGACCCGAGGGGTTTTCGCCTTTCGAGCCAAAGCACCGAAAATCACGGTGATAAACGCGTCTTCGGGCGACGGCCTGGGCCTTTTCCGGCCCGGGGCCCGGTTTTCCGCCCGGCGGGGACCCCGCGGGGCTTCGGAAGTCCCCGTCGCGGTCCGAAAATAAAGGTAAGCACCATTGTCGTTCCGGCAAGGGGCGGGGCCCGGAAAAGCCGGCGACCGAAGAGAAGTTTAGGCGATGAACGGGTCAAAATCAAGGTGTTAATCAATTCAAGAGGTTTTTCGGGGAAACGCCTTCCCTTGTCTCCTCCAATATATATCGATAAAAGGCGGGCTTTTCATTAATGTGTTTTTCGTTTGTCCCCCGAATCTCAAGCGATTCGGAAGACAAAGCCGCGACGGGAATCCGAAAAAGCTCCCGAAAAAGCTCCCGAAAGACGGCCCAAAAGAGTCGAGGGGGTTTCCGCCCGGGGGCAACGGGAAAACGGAGCGCCGGCGCG
>JAITKT010000037.1 GCA_031278225.1 Deltaproteobacteria bacterium | reverse complement strand
AAGAGGCCTCGGGGGACTTCGTCTTCTTCCTCGACGCCGACGAAAGAATGACCCCGGAATTGGCGCGGGCCATCGAAGACCACGCGAGAAACCACAAGAACGAGGTCGGCGACATAGAGCGCTACAACTATCACAACGGGAAGAAACTCCGCTTCGGCATCACCTGTCCCGAATACTACGCCAAGCTCTTTCCCAGGGCCTCGGTCAGATACGAGGGCTTCGTCCACGAAAACGCCTTGTTCGACCTCCCGAAGCGGGCTTTGGACGGACATCTCGTTCATTTGAACAACACCTTTTTCTCGATGGACATCTATTCCGAGAAAATGGTCAGGTACGCCAAGTTGTGGGCGAAAGGCGCCCACGCCAAGGGCAAGACTTCCGGCCCCATGAGAGCCATGCTCGAGGCCTGTTGGAGCTCTTTCAAGTACACCTTCCTAAAGCTGGGCATCCTGGGAGGACCCAGGATCTGGGCCTATGACCTTTACTACTCCGTGGGCTACACCTTTTTGAAATATCAGCTGTTGGCCGAATTGAACGAAAAGGACCAAAAACCCGAGGACTCCGGGAAAGGCGGCTCCGGCCCGGAAAAGGCTTAAGAAAGCCCTTATTTCACCTCATGCTGGCCATATTATCGCTTAAAATAAAATATTATATTTTATTTTAGCAAATTCGTTCAAAACCCTCATCTTTGCTTTCCGAAGCCCTTTTCGGGCCGTTGACATTTTTTTCGCATTAATGTATAAGTTGAAACTGTCTTTGGGACCCGCAAACGCCAAAGGCCACTGGACTTGACGATTAACTTCGCGGGAATAACTCAGCGGTAGAGTGCAACCTTGCCAAGGTTGAAGTCGCGGGTTCAAATCCCGTTTCCCGCTCCATGATATTTTCCTCATGTTTGTTTTTTGGGACATAAAACTCCCGAAAGCCTCGCGAAAAGGCTTTCGGGAGTTTTTTTGTCCCGGGGCGTTAGGGGACTCCACTACCCCTCGCTCCCCCCATCCCTCCCGTCGAACCAATTCGAGCGAGCGCGCCGGGAATTGCCCGAGGAAGCCGGGCGGGGCGTCCCGACATGTCCCCTTCGAAGAACTCCCGCCGCGCCCCGTCGTCGGGAACCGGGGTTTCGAAACGGTTGGGTTACTCGGGCGACGCTAACGCATTCATAGTCAAGTCTCCGGGTAAGACGACATCCGAACCGAAAACGCCGGGAATTCCAAACCCTCCGACACAACTCACAATAATCAAACCAAGACCCCAGGCGCCGCGGCGCGCGTCCGCAGAACGGCCCGAGCTTTTGGCGCTCCGAATCCCGACTTTCGGTCCGAACGGTCGACAAACGCAAGGGATGAGAGCTCCGTCGCCCTCAATAGCTCATCGGCGACGGGAAATCAGCCAAGATATACGCTCCCTCTTTTCGGCGGGATTCAAACGAAGAAAATCCTCAGTCCGCGCCGTACAGGGCTCCTCCATCGACGCTTCGCGGAATTTGACCGTCCGCCGGGACGATTTGGGAAGACGAATCCGTCTCAAGGCGGTGCCGCCATCGTGTAAACATGACCGCCTCTCGCGAATCCGATATCCCTCCTCTCTTCTCTCTCCTCCTCCTTCCGTCTCCCCCCTTCCCCGCGTTTTAAACATTGTCTTCCGGAATCAAACAAGCAAGGCAGCCGATGAAAACGTCAATCATTGGAAGCGAGAGTCAAGGACAGCCTCGCGTCGTTTGTTGACGCTGACATCAATCTATTGACGAAACGAATGTATCGCGGCGCTCAATCATGTTGTCACCCGCTCCGGCACTTCAATAAATTCCGCCACCGGTTCCATGATATTCACCACCCCGTTAATTATTTTTCCCCCTCCTCCCCAAAAAATCATTCAACGTTTAGGCGCAAATGTCAGCGCCGCATAAATTTTACTTTGTTTGGCGCTTACAATTTTTCAAAACGACTCAGAGGATCGCTTCCGAAAACCCCAAAAAAAAATAATCTATATGTAGTATGATAATTTAAATAATACCAGATATTGTATCGTTGTTTTTTAGTTTATATCAGAAAATCATTAAATTGTTATTGACTCCGGATCAAATCGCCGGTAAAGTCATGATTTTGAATCTTCCGAGTGATTTTGCCCATTTCTCTTCCTTTTGACACTCACGCCGGGGGAAACGTCCCCAATAAATCACAAAAGTGCCGGGCTTCACGCGACAAACGCGATTATATTTCGAACGGAACTTTCAAAGTTTTATTTTACGAGTTGTGCCGCACCTCAGATTTGAAAAAAATGTCCACATGAGAATAAGATTAATTTCCCAATATAGTTCCAATATCTTTTTTTGTTTCAACTTGGTTCCGAAGTGTCGGTACAAAAGAGACCGATTCGAATCGGAAATGTCCCGTTTACTGAAAATTTAACGAAAGAAAGTACCCGATGACAAACTTTGTGAGAGAAAACCGCGCAATCATGACCCGCCTATTGGGCGGAAACGTCTTCGGAGATAATGGCATGAATATTGCTGCCTCTCTCTTTCTCGGGAGGGACGGAAGAAGCTTCCCAAAAAAACGTAACCCCGACCCGCTCGCGAGTCCTTCCTCGG
>JAITKT010000148.1 GCA_031278225.1 Deltaproteobacteria bacterium | reverse complement strand
GGGCGTCCCTCAGATGTTCGGGTTGGTGCGGGCCTTGTCGTAGAAATGATTCAAAAGCTTCAGGGTGGAGTCCCGCAGATTCAAAGGACCGCTCGTGCCTTCCCAGCGTTTGTAGGTGGAGGAGGCCACGCCTATCATGGAGGCGAGCTCTTCTTCCGAGTACCCGGAGACGAGTCTCATCTTTTTGAAATCGCTCCCCTTGATTCTGGAAAAATCGAGGACGCAGACGTCCTTGATCTTCTTCTCTTTGGGGGTGAGGACGGATTTCTTCTTTTCGGCCGCGGCGGGAATCGACTTTTCGGGGACCCGGACGGATTTCTCCCTTTCGGTCGGGGCGAGAATCGCGACTTTGCGGACTTTCGCGGATTTCTCCTTTCCGGTCGCGTCGAAAAACGTTATTCGGGGTTCGATTTTTTCGGCGGACGCGGGAACCGACGGGATTTTCATGAACAAGCGGGCGCGATTTTCCCTTTCTTCCCTTCGCTCTTGGGGTTCGGGACGAAGGGCCCGCGACTCCCGGTCGGGGCGGGGAGAGGGAACGGAAAGGGCCGAATCGTCCGGGACGACGATTTTCGGGGGGGCGGGGAGGGCGGGTTCGGTCTTAGCGGCCGTCTTCCAGGCCTTTTTCGGGACCGCCTCCGTCTCCGCTTCCGTCGGCGGGGCCGCGCGGGTCGCGTCCTCGTCGGGGGCGGGAAGGGTGATTTCGCCCGTTTCCCCCCGGCGGGCGGGAAGGCTCCCGACCGGGCCTTCCGCGCCGTCGGCGTCCGGGAACGCGACCTTCTCGCGGGGCATGAGGTCGTACTCCAGGACCACGTTGAAGATCTTTTCGAGGTCCCCGGCGAGCGTGAAGAGCTCCTCCCCGGAGTCGGGTTTGGCGAGCTCCTCGATCTTCACCGTGAAGAGGTCCAGGGGGTCCACCCGCCTCAGCTTGAAGATGAGCTCGGGGGAGGAGTCCAGGCGGTTCCCGATGCCGTAGAAGACGGCGGCCACGTGCTTGCAGAGCCCCGCGAAGTCGGGGCAGGTGCAGTTGTAGAAGACCTCGTTCTGGAGGGGGAAGATGCCCGTCTCCGGGTCGCAGACCACGGCCATGACGTCCTCCGAGAAGCGTCCCTTGAGGAGGTCTATCATGGAGTCGATCTTCCCGTGGCACTTGCGCTTGATCTCGTCCCAGCGGTCCCGCTCCAGGGGCTTGATCTTGAACGAGACCTCGTAGACGTCCGAGCCGGCCACGAGGGCGTAGATGCTCCCCGCGCCGAGCTCCAGGTGGACGATGGAGCCGTTCCGGGCGTAGGTGCGGCCCCGGGGGAGCCTGTTCTCGTAATCGGCCATCTTTTCGAAGTGCTCGCACCAGCTTTGGCCCCAGAAGGTCGAGGTCATTTTCATGCCCTGGACCATCACCGGCGCGAACTCGGGAACCGTCTTGGAGAAACGGGCCATGGATTTTTTCACGGCGGCGCGTTTCTGGCTGGCGCTCGGTCTGGTGTAGAAAGTGCGTTTGCGGAAAAACATAAAGTCTCCTTGGGTGTGCGGGCGGAAACCGGGTGACCCGGAAGGGGCCGCCTCAGTTGGGCATCAAAGCCCGGTCCGGATCCAGGGTCACGAGATTCAAAAGCTCATTGTCGTCCAAACTCAAGAGGCTTATCTCTTCCCCGGTGTGGAGGACCTCCGCCGCGAGCTCCCTTTTCCCGGTCAGAAGGGAGTCGATTTTTTCTTCCAAAGTGCCCCTCGTCACGCATTTGTGGACGAGCACGTTTTTCTTCTGGCCTATCCTGTAGGCCCGGTCCGTGGCCTGGTCCTCCACGGCCGGGTTCCACCACCTGTCGAAGTGGATCACCTGCCCCGCGGCCGTGAGGTTTATGCCCGTGCCTCCCGCCTTCAGGGACAAAACCAGAAAGGGCGGCCCGTCGGGACTCTGGAAGGCGTCCACGATTTTTTGCCTGTTTTTCACGGGGGTGCCGCCGTGGAAATCCAGGCCCGGTTTTCCGAAAATCTTTTCGAGGTGCCCCATGAGGGGTTCGATGATTTCCGCGTACTGGGTGAAGACCAGAATCTTTTCCTGCCTTTCGGCCAACTCCTGACAGAGCTCCCGGAGGCGCAGGAATTTCCCGCTCCTCTCCTCGCTCCAGTCCCCGTCCCCCGTCAGGTGGGCGGGATGATTCATGAGCTGCTTCAGACGCGTGAGGCTCCGGAGGACCAAGCCTTTCCTCTTGTTTTTGACGGAGGGGTTCCGGGGGTCGGAAAAGGCCTTCAGGGACGCCGCGAGCCCGTCCGTAATCTTTTGATACTCCGAGGCCTGCTCCGGGGTGAGCCTGCAGAAGAGGGAGGTCTCGACCTTGTCGGGAAGGTCGTTTATGACCCTCCGGTCGGTCTTGAGACGGCGGAGGAGATAAGGCGCGATGAGCCTCCGCAGGGGGCCGTACTGGTCCTCTTTTCTCTTTTCCAGTTCCTGGACGATCTCCAGGAACCTCGTCCGGGTGCCCAGGAGACCCGGGTTTATGAAGTCGAAGAGGCTCCAGAGGTCGGTCAGTCTGTTTTCTATGGGGGTCCCCGTGAGGATGAGTCTCGCCCGGGCGTTTATTCCCCTGACGGCCTTGCTTTGATTGGTCTGGGGGTTTTTTATGGCCTGGGCCTCGTCCAGGATGGCCATCCCGAAATTCATCCTCTCGAAGAGGTCGTGACGTCTTTGGAAGTAGGCGTAGCTCGTGACCACCAGGTCCGCGTCTTCCGCCAGGGCGGCCGGGTCCTTTTCCCAGAGGGACAATTTTTCCCTCGAGGACTCCGAGGGATGAAAAATTTTGAGGCGCAGGGTGGGGGCGAAGCGCTCCGCCTCGACCCGCCAGTTGGCGAGAAGCGAGGCCGGAACCACCAAAAGCGACGGGAGGGCCGGGTTGTTTTTGTCCGCCCCGCGCCTGTCGATGTCGAGGAGCAGCAGGGCCAGGACCTGGACGGTCTTTCCGAGTCCCATGTCGTCGGCCAGACAGCCCCCGAGACCCATGCCCGTCAGGATCGAGAGCCAGGTGAGACCCTCTTGTTGATAGGGGCGCAGTTCGGCCGTGAGTTTTTCCGGGGGGACGCTGCTCTTGGGGTCCCGGAGCTGATTGAAGACGTTTTTCAGGGCCTTTCCGGCCTCCGCCGTGACCCAGGGTCCGGGACCCGGGAGGGTCGCGTCCCCGTCCGCGGAATAGCCCGAGAGGAGCCTCATGGCCCGGATGAAGGTCATGCCGCGGTCGCCTTCGGCCTCGAAGGCCCCCCGCCATTTCCCCAGGGCCTTTCCCAATTCCTCCCTGTCGGCTTCCAGCCATTGCCCCTTGAAATAGACGAGCCCCCCCGTGTAAGGACCGTTCAAAAGTTCCGCGATCTCGTCCGGGGTCAGGTTGTCCTCCCCCACGGCGACCTTCACGTTCCAGTCGAGGATGCTTTGGAGGCCCAGGGCGGGGACGTTCGTTTCCCCCACCACGACCTTCACCCTGACCCGGGGCTTCCGTTTCCACCATTCGGGCACGCGGACGGTGAGGCCGCAGTCCTCCAGGACCGCCTCGTCCTTCAGAAAGCGGTAAGCCTGGTCGATGTTCAGGGAAAGGGGTCGGTACAGTCCGCCGCTTTCGTCCAGTTCCCGCACCCAGGGGAGCCTTTCGGCCGCGGCCTTGATGGGTGTCAGAAGGCGAACGAAGGGGGTCTTGTCCTTCTTTTTCGAGTAGTATTTTATGGCGTTCACGATGGGGGCGTGTCTGTCCCTCCCCTCGATGGTGAGGGACGGCACGAAGGTCACCATGAACGCGAAAGGTCTTTCGGGGTTGTCGGGATTTTCCGCGAGGTGGAAGGTGAGCCTCCCCACCCTGCGCCACATGGGGGCCCGCGCCTGGAAAAATTCGGTTATGGTTTTCCCCACGAGCCGGGTAGCGACCCAAATGGCCAAATTCGTCCAGATCGAAAACAGGCAGTCGACGGTCAAATATTCACCGCCCTCCATGGGAGGCGCGGAGAATATCATCCTTTCCAGCGTCCCTTTCCCCACGGGGGGCTGCTTCAGGGGAGACTCGTCGTCCGCGAGCCTGCAGAGGTGCTGGATGTAGGCGGCGGAAAAATTCGTCCAGAAGGTGACGACGTCGGAGTCGGACTTGACCCTCCGGGCCCCGAGTTCGAAGAGTTCCTCTTCCCACCCGACGCCGGACGCGGCGGGTTCGGCCGACCCGTTTTCGCGTTTGAAACACAAAGTCTGGTCGGGTCTCACGCTTATCGCGAGGCCCGCGACCCGGTCGTCGCGATTGGGCGGGGAAAGGGATTCCGTCGCTCTCGGGGGTTCCGTCGCCGGCGAAAATTCCCCGGCGCGCGAAGGTTCCCCGGCGGGAGAAGGTTCCCCGGCGGGCGAAGGTTCCGTTGTTCTCGAAGGTTCGATGTTTGGCATGTGGTGCTTACGTTCGCGAAAAGGAGCGCCAAAAGGGGTTTTTTCGCGCGAAACCCGCTTTTTCGTTACGCTCGCGGGGGTTTCGCGGACGGCGCCGAAGACGCCTTGAGGCGGGGGCCCGGGGAATCGGCCGCGTTTTTGAAAAAACGGGGGGCCCGTCGCCAAAAAAAACTTTTTGGTTTTGTTGAGGTTTCAGGTTATGAACGGATCGGGAAAACCCCGACCCTATTCCCGGAAAAAGCGCGTTTAAAGGTTCGGACGCACGCTCCTTTGAAAAGATGAAAAATTCGAATTTCTCGACCCGACCCCGAATCCGGGCGTTTTCGGGCGATTCGTCCCCGCGCCGGGAACAATCGTTCGCCGGAAGCGGGAGGAAAGACGCCGGTTTCGTTTTTTTTCCGAAGCCGCGGACCCGAGGTCTCGCGGGCCGCCGGGAAAATCGAAGGCCCGTCGTCAATCCGTCGCCAATCATCGCCTTGCGGACTCAAAGGCTATGCTGATCGCGTGAGGCAAACGTCAAATTGAAAACCGGTCGCCGTTTTCGCCCGTCCGTCGCTCGAACGCCGGGCTCCCCCGGCGGTCAAAACGACGTCGCGGTTTAGGGTCTCCGCGAACCGCGCGGGCGAAAAAAGATTCGAGTCGATTCGAAAAGCGCGGGGTCAAAGAGCCGAGGACCCGACCGCGCGTGAAATTGGGAAAAACGCTTTGACGGGGCCGGAAGCGCCCGTCGGGCGGTTCCGCGAGTGCCCGCGAGTCAAAAAGGAAACGTTCCGTCCGATTCGGGCGCCGCGAACCAATCCGGCGCGACGCTCAAGCCGCCGCGATTCGGACCGGGGGATTTCGGTTCCCGCGGTCTTCCGGGTACGTCGGAATTCGGTGGCTTCGGCGGAATCAGTTGTGCCTGACAATACTCTAACCACGTCATCCGGATTTGTCAAGCATTATTTTGAAAGAAGGGAGGGAAAAAAGCAGTTCTTAGTCGTTAAGAGTCACTTCGGCGTAAAATAACATAAAATAAGCTTAATTCGCGTAAAATAAAAGAAAAACGACCCCGGATCCGGGCCCGCGCGGGCTTTCGCGGAAGCTTTCGCGGGAATTCCCCCGGAAACACCCGTTTTTTCGGGCGCGCGAAAGGCCGGGGCCAAGGTCTCGATTCCCCCGGGAACGCGGACCCCCGACACAATCCGCCGGGAATCAAAATCATACTACCGCGAACGATGATAAAAACACAATGAAAAAAAGCAAAAAACACGTCCGCTTTTTTCGCGATCGCGACCGGCGAGGCGGAAAATCCCGTCCCGACGCGATTTTCCCGGGTCTCGGTTTTAGCGGCTCTTCCCGTCGCCGAATGACGCGACGCGAATTTCGCGGGTGATTTTTGACGATCGCGGGCGGGGAAGGGCGGGGGTCCGAAAGCCCCGGGGGCCTTTCGCGAAGCGGGCGGGGATAATCCCGGGCGGAAAGACTTTTCGGGCGAAATCGTCCGCGCGCGTCAAAAGTGGCGAGAAGCGTTCCCGACGGACGGTCGCGCGGGATGTGAAACCGGACGTCGCACCGGATGTCGGGCCGGATGTCGCGCGCGATTGGGGGACCGAAGTTCCGTCAGCGACCGGAAGCTTTACGATCCCGGGGAAGCCCCGCGGTTCGATTGGCGGACTCGCGGGCTCATGCCCGGTTCTTCGCGGAGCCGCGCGGCCTTTGATCCCTCAAACGCGCCTCGGGCGGTAGGGGCGGGGAAGGGGCGCGGCGGGCGACGCGCGCTCGCGAAGGTCGATCCGGGCCGTTTCGAAGGTCGCGGGAGCCTTTCGTAAAACGAGACGGACGTTCGCGCGAGTTTAAGGGATTCGGGGCGGCCGTTGCACAATGGGTCACAAACGACGGGAAAGCCTCGGAAACGCTCGTCGGGCGCGGGATTGGGAAGGTTTTCGCCCCCATGAAATGACCGATAATGTCCATTATGTAAACTAAGACCGAAAATCGGCCCGGGGACCCCCAAACCGGACCGCGAACCTGACCCCGGCGGCCCGGTCCCGGCTCAGCTTCCCGAAAAGCCGAAAACTCATTGTTTCACGGGGTCCGAAACCCATGATTCGCCCCGAGGTCCGGCGAAGCGCCCTTCGTTAATACCCTCCCCCGGTGACCGCTCCCCTCTTCTCTTCGCTCCCGTTCGGGCACCGACCGACGGACGCGCCTTCCCGGCGGGGAATCGAAACCCGGGTCTTTTTCGGTTTCCCGTCCGTCCGGGCCTCGGACGGAACCGCCGTCAAGACGAGAAAATTTATCATAAAATGAGATTCATACTTTCATTTTAGAGCTTATTTTTGCAAACTAATCATCTCGTTATAAAACGTTTTCGCCCGACTGATTTGCCCCGGGACCGCGATGTCATCGGAGCGTCGGGAGAAATAAATCAAGTTTTTTGACCTCAAGGCCGGGCCCGAATCCCGAGGCTTCGCCGGGGGCCTTTTCGGAACACTCTCTCTTTTCGATCCCGCGGGGGGAATCGATGTCCGGCCGTGGAGACCGGCCGCCGGCTCCGCGACGAAATCGTTCGCGGGATGACGATCCGTCGCCAAAACATTATCAATGGAAAGGGCTTTGGCCCAATCCCGAGGGATTATGTCCGGACACCGCCAAGAACCTCCAAGAATCGTCGATAACCGGGCGCTTGATTTCGCGCGGGGTCGCCTCGAAGACGACTCGAAAGTTCCGGGGGGAGCCCGAACCGCGGCTTTTTTCCGGAAAAGCGCCGCGAATCGAGCCGGTCGCGTCCGTCGGCCTCCCCTCCCCCGCCGTCGCGAAAGCGCGGAACATACGGCCGACTTCATGAGCCGTGCCCGCTTCGACGCCGAGGGCGGCCCGAGAAAAGACCCCCCGCGCGACTCCCGGATGCGCCGCGGCGGGAAAAGGCCCGAAAATCAGAGGGGTTTCCGTGACCCGCGTCGCGGGATGCGCGGGCAGACTCGAAAACCCCCGGTCCGGAGTCATGCCGGGTCGCCCGAGACCGAAAAGCCGAAGAATCGTCGACTGCCGTCCGGGCGGTTCGAAAACGGAACGACGGCCGGCGTTGGGAGCTTTCGAGGAAAAAGTCGGGTTCAGAAGCCCTGAGCCGAAAACGGGAAGGACTGACACGGAGAAATGAACTGAAAAAAGCGCGTCGGGGCCGCCGGAAAGCCGACGCGTCGTCGAAGTTTCGGGCCGTTTCCCGCGTTTTTCGGAGCCGCCGTCGGAAAGGACGGCTCGGTTTCGCGGAGGTTCCCGGTCACCCGCGCGGCTTCGAGAGCCCCCCGGGCGGCTTCGAGAGCCCCCCCGGGACGTTCGTCCCCCGCCCCGTCGTTTCTCACGAGAACGAGGAACGCAATCGCGGAGGATCCATCGGTCATCACCGAAGGCCGTCCATCCGGGAAACGGCCAAAAGACGCGACCGCGTCCGAGGACAAACACCCGGAGCTTTTCCGGTTCGGAACCGGCCGCGGCGACAAAGACGAGCCGGACCGCTTGATGTGGCTTGAGTGAGGACGGACCCGCGAACCGAGTCTTGCGCAGTGAGTCCCGGGAATGCGTGACAGGTGGATGACAGAAAAAATAATTAATATTATAGATAATTATAGATTATATATATATAAAATATTAATTAAAGGGCATGAAGATGGTATGAATGCAACATATACGTATAACGCGGATTTATGAAGAGTCCGGTAAAATAATTTGCGTTTACGGATTTTCATGTTAACATGCTTCTTGACTTGGGGGTTTCGATCTTCGCGGGGCGACGGACCCCGAAAAACCGATTTTCGAATAATCCCCTTTTTCGGTCATGCGGATGTTTGTGGAGTCAAAACTCATGACATGTGTTTTGTGACATAATTTTAAATGAATTCATGATTTTATGAAAAGACCGAAATAGGAAGTTCTTTTGTACTACGTTAATGATGACATAAAACTGCTCAACGAAGCCACGTACAGGCTAAGATGGAAACATTTGCGGCCATGGCATACATGGGATCGCTCTTTCAAGATGATCTTCACACCCCCCGACCGCACCATGACCGTCAGGGAAACCGGACTGATACCGAATGATTCCCGTTTGTCTGCACTCAATAATAGAATAATATTGTACGCGATGACA
>JAITKT010000174.1 GCA_031278225.1 Deltaproteobacteria bacterium | reverse complement strand
GGGGGCGGGGGGCCCCCCCCCCCACCCCCGCGAGTCGAAACTCCCCCCACTCCCCCGCCCGCCCCAAGGACGCGACGCGAAATGGAAAACAAGAGCGACAATCCCAGGCGCCACACCCTCGCCATCCAGGTCGACAACAGGCCCGGGGTCCTCGCCAGGGTCACGACCCTCATCTCCGGGAGGGGCTTCAACATAGACAGCCTCTCCGTGGCCGAAACCATGGACCCCGAGGTTTCCCTGATAACGCTCATCATCGCCGGAAACCCCAAGATAATCCACCAGATCGCGAAGCAGCTCCGGAAGCTAATAAACGTCATAAAGGTGACGGACCTCTCGGAACTGGACTACGTGGAAAGGCAGCTCGTGATGGTAAGGGTCAAGGCCGAGGACGAGTCCGCCCGCTCCGAAATCATGCGCCTCCGCGAAATCTTCCGGGCCAAGGTGATAGACGTCTCCCAAAAGTCCTTCACCCTGGAGATAACCGGCGGCTCCGACAAAACCGCCGCCGCCCTCTCCCTCCTCTCCGCCTTCGGAATCGAGGAACAGGTGTCCACGGGCCTCACGGCCATGACGAGAAGCTCCTCCCGCTAGGCGCCCGAAACCCCGGACGAAAAACCGGGCGAATCCCCGCCCGCCCCGAACCTTTGCGCGAAAACCCCCAAAAGTGGCATAATCGACGGGTGCCTCGCGACCAATCCCGAAATCCCCCCGCGAAAACATTCAAACGCCGGCGGCCGCCGCGGCCTCCCGCGCCCTTTCCCCGACCATGCCCGACAAACGCCGGGGCGAACGAAAACGGACCGGACGGAAAACACCGGACCCCTTGAACCAAGGAGAACCAAAATGAAGATCTTTTACGAAAACGACGCCCCGACCGCCCCTCTGGCCGGAAAGACCATCGCCGTCCTCGGCTACGGGAGCCAGGGCCACGCCCAGGCTCAAAACCTCAGGGACTCCGGTTTGAACGTCATCGTGAGCGAAGTGCCGGGAAACCCCAATTTCGATCTGGCCAAAGACCACGGCTTCGAGCCCCTGACCGTCGCCGAGGCGGCCGAAAGGGCGGACCTCATCCAGATCCTCCTCCCGGACATCGTCCAACCCAAGGTCTACGAAAAGGACATCCTCCCCCGCCTCTCCAAGGGCAAGCTCCTCATGTTCAGTCACGGGTTTTCCGTCCACTTCAGGCAGATAGTCCCCCCCGGGGACGTCTCCGTCGCCATGGTGGCCCCGAAAGGGCCGGGGCACCTGGTCCGCTCCGAGTTCGTGAAGGGCGCGGGCGTCCCCGCCCTCGTCGCGATTCAACAAGACGCGGACGGGGAGGCCCTGAACCTCGCCAAGGCCTACGCCACGGGCATCGGCGCGACGAGGGCCGGCCTCATCGAAACCACCTTCAAGGAGGAGACCGAAACCGACCTCTTCGGCGAACAGGTGGTCCTCTGCGGCGGGGTCTCGGAACTCATCAAGGCCGGATGGGAAACCCTCGTGGAAGCGGGCTACCAGCCCGAGATCTGTTATTTCGAGGTCCTTCACGAGCTTAAACTCATAGTCGACCTCCTCTACCAGGGGGGCTTGGACCTCATGCGCCATTCCGTCTCCGACACCGCGGAGTACGGCGACTACTCCAGGGGAAGAAGGATAATAAACGAGGACACCCGGGAAGAAATGTACAGGATCCTCCGGGAAATCCGGGAAGGGGACTTCGCGCGGGAATGGATTTCGGAAAACCTGGCCGGCCGCCCCTCCTTCCTCATAAGGAGGGAAACGGAGGCCGCCCATCCCATTAACGAAGTGGGACGCAAGCTCCGCAAGATGATGAAATGGCTGGACAATGGCGTCTGACCCCTCGCCCCCCTCGAAAAAGTTTCCATTTCAAAATAAACCGACTCGGGTCAATCGCGGGGCAATCATGAAGACATGCCAAAAAGACCTGGCCCTTCTCCTGGCCGAATCCCGGGCCCTCTTCTTCGACGACGGCCTCACCCTCAAGGACGGACGCCCCTCCCCCTATTTCGTGAACTTCGGTCTCTTCCACACGGGAAGGCTCGTCTCCGAACTCGGCCGCGTCATGGCCGACTTCCTCCTGAACACCAAGACCGCGGACGATTTCGACATCATCGTGGGCCCCAGCTACAAGGGAAGCGCCCTGGCCGTCGCGACCGTCTCCAATCTCTACCTCAGGCACGGGATCGACAAGGGCTTCGATTACGACAGGAAGGAGGCCAAACTCCACGGCGAGGCCACCGGCCACAAGGCCCTCTTCGTGACCGGGGCCCTCAAGGAAGGTTCCAGGGTCTTGATAGTCGACGACGTCGCCACCACCATGGGCACCAAATTCGAGATCCTCGGCCAGCTCACCGCCGAAGCCGTCCAGCGCGGACACAGCTACTATCCCGCGGGCGTGGCCCTCTTTCTGGACAGGGAACAGACCACCGCCGTCTACGACAACAACGGCCTCGCCCTCTTGAATCAAAAGGGCCAGGACTCCATAAAAAACTTCAAGCTCAAAACCGGCCTCGAGGTCCAGACCATCCTCGGCATCCGCGAAACCGTCGAATATCTCGCCAAGGAAGGCATCCCCGTCCTCCAGCGGGGCCAAATGGCTCCCCTGACCCGGGAGACCGTCGAGGAACTCGCCGCCTATCTCGAGATCTACGGCGTGAATTAAACTCCGACAAACATTCGATTCCGACGGCGAAACCGACCGCCGTCAAAACGGGGGCCCCGCCCCCGTTTTTTTTCGCCCGAAAACGACGGCGGCATGCGATCGAAAAAAAACAAACGCGCGAAGACGATTGCGACAATAGGAAAGGGCTGGCAAAGCCACCCCGTTTCCCATTGTCCGCGAACCGGCGGACGGAGCCGGCGGGAAACGGGGAAGAAGCCCCCGTTTTTTCCGCCCGCAAACCGTCTCCTCCCCGGACGCGTCAAGAGCCAAATAAACAAGCGCGCGAAGACGACCGCCAAAATGAAAAAGGGGCGGCGAAACCACCCCTTTTCCCGTTGTCGCGGGGTCCGTCGCGACCCCTTAAAGCCTCGCTTCCGTCAGAACGAGAAGACGAGTTCGTTCGCCCAACCCCAAACGTCGTTCTTGTACTCGTTCGTGGCGTGACGATCGTTGTGGTAAGCGCCGGGGATGAAATATCCCACCTTCGTCGAGTAGGAAATGTTCTCGGAGAACTTGGCGGTGACGCCGAGGTCGAACTCGGTCCCCAGTTTCTTGGAGGCCTTGACGTCGGCCTTGACGAAGTAATCGGCCACCTTCGAAAAATGCCCGACGCCGTAGTTGAGAGTGACGTTTTCGGTTATGGCGTGGTTCCCCAAGAGAGCCACGGCCCAGAGATTGGTCGCGTCCGCGCGGTAATCGTCGTCGGAGGCGCCGCCCAAGCCGACGAAGGTTCCGGGGGTCACGAAGTTCTGATTGAAGATGAAGAAGGGATAGAAGCCCTGGCCCGCGCCGACGAGGTTCTTCTTTTTGACGGGTTTGGCGAGAACTCCCTCGTCGTTGCCGCTCAGATACCAGCCCGCGACGGTCGCGTCGCCGCCCGGGTACTCCACCGTCGCGTCGGCGTAGGCGCCGAAACCGGTTTGTCTCGAAGAATCGGAATCGGACTTGAGTTGATACTCGCCGGAGGAATATTTGGCCTCGAGGTGGAAGGCGAGAAAGGCGTTTTCGGTCACTTGAAACTTTAAGGCGACGGCGGGGTTCACGGAGACGATCCAATTCTTATGGATGTCCGCGCGTTTGTCGTCGTCGTAGGTGACGGCCAAGGCGACGCCGCCGTTGTTCCACTCGTAGCGGGGCTCGAAGGAATAGCGGTTCCAGTCGGCGTCTTTCGGGTGGTTCGCCGGGGTCGGAACGACGGAAGACCTTTTGACGTAATAGGCCTTGATTCCGAAACCGTTGGCCCATTCGTTCGAAAACATTACGCCGTCTTTTTCGCTGTCCGTGTCGAAGACGTTTCCGAGAGAGCTGAAACCCCAGGACGGGGAGTAACCCAGGCTCGCGAGACCGGCGGAATCGATGTCCGCGGTCACTCTCCCGGCGCTGAAGGTTCCGACGGTCGTCCGGACCCTCCCGAAGGCGTGGGTGGTTCTGAAATCGGTGAAATCGCCGCCCCAACGGGCCCCGGTGGGAGCGTGAAGGCCCCAGAGCACCTCGACGTTGTCGGAGGGTTTGAAGACCATGCTCAGGGCGAAACGGGTGTCGGCGTATTTATCGCCGACCGATTCCCCCGACTTGGGATCGGTGTCGAAAAAACCGCCCAGGGCGAAAGCCCTGAGTCTCAAAAATCCGGAAAACGACACGGGGGACTCCGCCTTCGCGATTCCGACCAAGCCCAAGGTCATCGCGAAAACAAGAAGCGCCGAAATAAATGCTTTAACGCTTTTCACAAGCTTCTCCTTAATTTTAAAAATTTCCCCGCGCGGGGGAATGTCCGATGACGGACGGGTTTTCGACATACTTCCGGCCGATTCGAGGCGCCGGGGCGCCAAAACAAAACGCCGGACCGCGCGCGACCCGTCCGCGATCCGCCCGAAAGGGACATGTGACCCGGGGTCAAAATGCCCCCGACAAACGCATGAAAATACGATTTTCCGACGCCGTCGGTCGCCAAACCCGGAGGGCGCCGCCGAAAACAAAACCCGGTCTTATGCTTTTTTATGATTGTTTATGTTATGGAGAGAATAAAAAATTTCGGATTCGGTTGAGGATTACGGAAGCGTTCCCAAAAAGTCACCATATTCCCGCGGAAAAAATTTTTCGGATTGAGAAGGCGTTCGCGGTGACGCCCTTTTTTCGGTGAAATGGAATATATTCCGAAACCGGGAGGCTGTCAACGCTTCCGATTGTGTTATCGAATTATTTTTATCTTGTTAAAATTTTTTTGTCATTGTCTTCGAAACCGCGGCTCTCTTTCCGGTCCCCGGCGATTATTTGTCGTTCACGGGACGTTTATTCGACAATTCGTCGGGCGGAGCCGGTGGAAATAACCCTCCGGTCCTCCCCGAAACGGCCGCTTTCCCCGGCTTCGCGGGGGATTTCCCATGAGAAAAAACGAAAGCCGCCGCGGGGGGATTGGATGACTCCCAAAGACCGTTTCGCGTGTTTATCATGGTTCGCGGGGGACTCGCGAGCTCGCCGCGCGGTGGGGACAGCCCGCGCGAGCATTCGCTCCCGAAGCGTTTGGGGACGGCGGGAAATAAACGCCTTACGCGAGAGCCGAAAAAAAAGGGATGGGAATGAAAGCCGGAAGGGAATGCGGGGAGATAACCCCGAGGGGCCGGACGGGAGAGTCGGAGACGGGGGGAGCGGACGGGAAAGGAAAGTTCGGGGCGGGCGGAGGGGGGATTCGGAAAGAGAAGGGAAAGCGGGAGAGGAAAAGGCGTTCGCGGTCGAAAACGGAGATGACCAAAAAAAAGAGGGTCGCGTCGCGACCCCCTTTTTTTGGGCAAAACCCGTCGGCGGTTCAAACCGGATTAATCGATGATTTGTTCGGATGTCGCTCCGGGTTGGTTTCGCGTTCCGTCCGAATCGGGCGAAAGCGCGATCGCGGTCGGCTCGAAGTCCCCATGCGGCTCCCCTGACGGACCGGGGAGGAAAACCCCGGGATGACGCGCGAAAAACACCGCGGCCGGACGAAAGGGACGGAACTCAGAATGAGAAGATGAACTCGTTGGCCCAGCCCCAAACGGTTCCGTCGTAGTTTTCAGTCTTGTAGCGCTCGTTGTAGTAGTCTCCGGGGAAGAAGAAACCGAACTTGGTCGTGTAGGTGATGTTGTCCATGAGTTTGGCGGTGATGCCCAAATCGACCTCGGTGCCCAGGTTCTTGGAAACGGTCTCGTCGGGCGTCAGATAATAGTCGGCGACCTTCCCGAAATAGCCGAGGCCGTAGTTGAAGGTCACGTATTTGTTTATGGTGTGATTGCCCAGGAGAGCCAAGCCCCAGTGATTGGAGTTGTCCGTCTTGTAATCGTCGCTGGGAACCCCGCCGAGGGGCGTGATGCTCGCCCCCATTAAATTCTGGTTGAAGATGAGGAAGGGATAAAAAGCCTGTCCGGAGCCCACCAGATTCTGTTTCTTCGGCGTGTCGGGAGTCGCTCCCTCGTCGTTTCCGCCGAGCCACCAACCGGCCAAGGACATGCTGCCCGTGCCGTACCCGAGGGTCAGGTCGCCGTAAACCCCGAATCCGCTCTGGTCAATGGAGTCGGTGTCCGGAAGACTCTGCAATTCGCCCGCGGAGTATTTGAGCTCGGCGTTCAGAGCGAGAGTTGCCTTCTCCCCAATCGCGAACTTATGGGTCACCGCGGGGTTGACGCTCACGATGTAGTTCGAGACGACGTTCGCGCGCTTGTCGTTGTCGTACTGCACGGCGACGGACATTCCGCCTCCGTCCCATTTGTAGTAGGGCTCAAGCGAAAAACGATCCCAGTCGACGTCCTCGGCCGGCACCGCCGCGGTGGGTGCCGTGTGAGCCCTCTTGGCGTAGAAGGCCTTGAGCCCGAAACCGTTGGACCAGTCGTTGCGGTACATGACGGCGTCTTTTTCGGAATCGCTGTCGAAGATGAAACCCTGGGAGCTGAAACCCCAGGTGGGCGAGTAGCCCAGGGTCTGAAGACCGGCCGAATCGATGTCCGAACTGATCCTCCCGGCGCTTATGGTTCCCGCCGCGGTTTTCACCCTGGCGAAAGCGTAGGCCGTCCTCAGGTCGGTCAGGTTCCCGGTGCCCCACCTCGCGCCGTGGGGGGCGTGGAATCTCCATCTGACCTCGAGGTAGTCGGTCGGCTTGAAGACGACGTTGAGCCTGAAACGGGTCTGACCGTATCTGTCGCTTCTTCTGTCCTCGCTCGTCGGATCGGGGTTGAAGAAATTTTCCATGTTGAAGGCTCTGAGTCGCAGATAACCGGAAACGGTGACGGGCGAATCCGCGCGCGAATCATTTAACGAACAAATTGTCAAGGCCGCGACAACGAACGCGGCCAACGTGATTTTAACGCTTTTCACAAGCTGCTCCTTTGTGATTGACTTTCGGGACTTGTCAAAACGGTTAAAATGGCTTTAATGCCCTGTTTTTCGAAAAAGCGATTTAACCTGTTTTGATTGGATTTGAACTGGGGAGAGGATTTTGATGGGCAAAAAAAGGTCGGAAACGAAAAAATATTCCATTGATGTTTCAATCGCATGTGTTCGCGTGTCCTTGGATTCTTTTACAGCTGAGCTTTTACTTCCGTGTTCGCTTTCGGTAAAAATGATGTAAAAGTCAAAAGCTTTTCTTTTAACTTTTTGTTTTCATTCCCGTTACAATCCGGCTTTACGCGAATTTTAAAATATTTTTTTGTTTGTCCAACAACTGACGCATTTTGCCGTTTCGCGGGAGTTTACCGCGATTTAACATGGGATTTAACGATGTGTCGTTTCGGAGCGGGCATTAAAAAAGTCGGAGAACAAACGCCCGGGAAAAAATTGGCGCGGCCGCGCGAAGACAAAAAAAACGCCCGAAGCCGACGGCTTCAAGCGCTTTTTCGAGGATTTCGGGGAGTAGACGAAAACGACAAAAAGGGCCGCGGAGGCGACCCTTTTTGTCATAATCCCATTGGACGTTCGCGGGCCGAATCCGCCAAAGTCAGAGGCGGGGTCCCGTTCTCGTTTGGTTGACTTTTAAGAAAGAATGACGTTCGTCCGAAACGAACGCCCGGAAGTCCC
>JAITKT010000087.1 GCA_031278225.1 Deltaproteobacteria bacterium | reverse complement strand
GACGAGAGACTCGCCCGTTTTTTTTAACTCTTCGAAGGCGTTCAGGTGCCCGAAACGGGGATGTTTTTCCAGGGCCGCTCTCAAGGGGGCCCGGAGCTTTTCGATGACCCCTATGAAATAGGAGGCGATCCACTTCTTGATCTTGCTCCCGCTCATGGCGTCGGCCCTGAAGACGTTGTCGTAGACGCAGTAGAGAATGAAGTCCATGAGCTCGGGAAGGAGGGCCTGACCGCCCTCTTCCTCTATGACCCGGACGCACTGGTTGTTGGCTTCGGGATGGTAGTTTATGAGGATCTCCCCCACCACCCCCACCTTGGGTCTCGTCGGGGGACGGAGGTTCAGGGATTCGAAGTCCCGGACCATTTCGAGGACGTCTTTTTTGAATCTCGCCTTGTCCCCCTTTTCCACCGCGACCGAGGCCTTTTCCACCCATTTGGAAAAGAGCCCCTCGGAATCGCCCTTGGTCTTTTCGTAAGGACGGGAGGCGAGGGTCAGTCTCTGGAGGACGTCCCCGCAGAGGATCCCGATTATGATCCTCTTGTAGGCCGCGAAGTCGAGAGTGAGGCCCTTGTCGCCCCCGCCCCCGGGGAGCGGCAGGGAGGCCACGGGCACCATGCCCATACCGGACTCGTTCAAGGCCCTGCGGAGGAAGGCGGTGTAGTTGGAGGCCCTGCAGGCCCCGCCCGTCTGGGACATGAGGACCGCCGTGTTGTCTAAATCGTGCCCCCCGACCTTGAGTTCCCGGAGCATCTGGCCTATCGAAACGAGAGCCGGGTAGCAGGCGTCGTTGTTGACGTACTTCAGGCCCTCCTCCACGGCTTCCCTGCCCATGTCGGGAACGATTTTGAGGTCGTAACCCAGGGGGGCGAAGGCCGGTTTTATGAAGGACCAGTGCACCGGGGCCATCTGGGGGCAGAGAAGGGTCATTTTTTTGGCCCTCTCCCGCTCGAATTTCCTGGGCGAGAAGCGGTAGGGCTCCTTCGGCGTTTCTTTCTTTTCACCCCGGCGCCCCCCGGCCCTTATGGCCGCGAGAAGGGACCGGACCCTTATCCTCGCGGCCCCGAGGTTCGCGCCCTCGTCTATCTTGATGAGGGTGTGGATCTTGTTTTGGTGGCGCAGGATCTCCGAGACCTGGTCCGTCGTGACGGCGTCTATCCCGCAGCCGAAGGAATTCAACTGCACGAGCTCCAGCTCGTCGTTCGCGGCGCAGACCATGGCCGCCCGGTAGAGCCTGGAGTGGGGGATCCACTGGTCCCGCACCCGGAAACCGGGGTCCGGGGGGGCCAGATGGTCTATGGAGTCCGCGGAAAGAACCCCCAAACCGTTCGCGGTGATGAGGTCCGGGATCCCGTGGTTCACGCCGGGGTCCAGATGATAGGGATGTCCCGCGAGGACTATGGCCTTTCTTCCGGTTTTCCTGAGTCCGGCCAGGGCCTTTTCCCCGAGGTGCCTCACGTGGGCCCGGTAATCCCTCTGGGCCTCCCAGGCCTTTTTCAGGGCCGCTTTCGTCTCGTCCTCCCCAAGCCTCAGGAAGGACAACTCCTTCCTCAGGCGTTTCGCGAGTTTTCCGATTGGCGAGGCGAGGTCCAGGAAGGGGGCGAGAAAAGTTATCCCCGAGTCCCCGATGGCGTCGAGATTGAGTCTTATGACCTCCGGGTAGGCCCCGACCAAGGGGCAGTTGTAGCGGTCCGCGGTCTTGTAGGGACCGGGGATCTCAAGGGGACTGCAGGGGAAGAAGACGAAATCGGGGCGTCTCGCGAGAAGGGCCAGGACGTGCCCGTGGGCCATCTTGGCGGGGTAGCACACCGATTGGGAGGGGATGGTCTCCAAGGCCCGGTTGAAGAGGTCCTTCCCGGAGGGGGGCGAGAGCTCCACCCTGAAGCCCAGGGAGTGGAAGAAGGCGAACCAGTAAGGATAGGTCTCGAACATCCCCAGGGCCCTCGGGATCCCCACCCGCCCCCGGGCCTCGTTGGCGGGAAGGGGCTTGTGGAAATCGAAGAGCCTCTCGAGATTTTTGGAAAAGAGGTTGGGCAGGTCGTCCAGCTCGGAATGCCTGTCGCTGAAGGACGACCCTATCTTCGGAAGTTTGGCCAGGGTCTCGCTTATGTTTCCGAGGCCCGCGGTCTTGGCTATGGCGTCTATCGCGGAGGCCGCCCCCGTCTTGTGGCCCGCCCCCTTTTCGCAGCGGTTTCCCGAGACGAACTTCCTTCCGTCGGAAAAGCGGTTCAGGGTCAGAAGACACCTGTTCTCGCACTTCCCGCAGCGGTGGTTGGAGGTCGCGACCTCGAAGCGGGCGAGGCTCTCCCTTCCCATGAGACCGGAGGGGTTCTTGTTTTCCCCGCGTTCCTCCATGGCCAGAAGAGCCGCCCCGTAGGCCCCCATGAGGCCCGCTATGTCGGGTCTCACGACGTTTTTTCCGATCGAGAGCTCGAAGCAGCGCAGGACCGCGTCGTTGAAGAAGGTGCCCCCCTGGACGACTATTCTTTCGCCCAGTTCCTCGGTCCTCGAGATCCTTATCACCTTGTGGAGGGCGTTCCGGACCACCGAATAAGAGAGACCCGCGGAGATGTCCCCTATGGACGTTCCCTCCTTCTGGGCCTGCTTGACCTTGGAGTTCATGAAAACGGTGCATCTGCTCCCGAGGTCCGCCGGACGCCGGCTCATGAGGGCGCCCGCCGCGAAACCGGCCGCGTCCA
Source organism: Deltaproteobacteria bacterium (assembly GCA_031278225.1). Classification (GTDB taxonomy): domain Bacteria; phylum Desulfobacterota; class Desulfarculia; order Adiutricales; family Adiutricaceae; genus JAITII01. The sequence goes on along the minus strand of JAITKT010000087.1, from coordinate 1,454 downwards.
AGCCCAGGGTCTGGGCGAAATTCTCAAGAAACGATCCGCAGCCCGAGGAACAGGCCTCGTTCAGCATGAGCTTTTCGATGACCCCGTTCTTGACCGAAAGGCACTTTATGTCCTGGCCCCCGATGTCCACGATGAAGGAAACCTCGGAGTCGAAGGAGGCCGCGGCCTTGTAGTGCGCGACCGTTTCCACCTCCCCCAAATCGAAGCCGAGGGCCGCCTGGATCAAAGCCTCCCCGTAGCCCGTGACCCCGCATTTGGCGACGACCACTCCCTCCGGGGCCTCCCGGTAAAAACCCGCCAAGGCCTCCATGGCCGATTTCAGGGGGTTTCCCCTGTTGTGGCCGTAACTGGAGTAAAGAAGCCGCGCCTCCCCGTCCAGGGCCACGAGCTTGGTGGTCGTGGATCCCGCGTCCATCCCCAGAAAAACCTCTCCCCCGACGGGCCAGTCCGCCCGGGGGAGCTTGGCCGCCGCGTGTCTCTTCTTGAATTCCCGGAGTTCGGCCTCGTTTTCGAAGAGGGGGGGGAGGTGGTCTATCTCGGGGGGAATCTCCGCGTCGCGCAAGGCGTCGGCCTTGGCCAAAACCCCGGCGAGCGGCACGGGAGCGTTTTCCCGGGACACCAAAGCCGCCCCCATGGCCACGTAGAGCTGGGCCTCCCCGGGGCAAACCGCCTCCTGGGGAAGGAGTTTCAAGGTCTCTATGAAACGCCTCCGGAGCTCGGAAAAGAAAAAGAGGGGCCCTCCCAAAAAGGCCACGTTTCCCCTGATCCTCCTTCCGCAGGCGAGGCCCCCCACGGTCTGGTCCACCACGGACTGGAAGATGGAGGCCGCTATGTCCTCCTTGGCCGCCCCCTCGTTCAAAAGGGGGAGTATGTCCGTCTTCGCGAAGACCCCGCAGCGCGCGGCTATGGGGTAAAGGGTCTTGTGTCTCTTGGCGAGCTCGTTCAGGCCCATGGGATCGGTGTCCAAAAAATTGGCCATCTGATCTATGAAGGCCCCGGTCCCGCCGGCGCAGGTCTCGTTCATCCTCTGATCTATGCCCGCGTCGAAGAAACTCAGTTTCGCGTCCTCCCCCCCGAGCTCTATCGCGACGTTGGTTCTGGGAAGAAAGCGCCTTATGGCCGTGGTCCCCGCCACCACCTCCTGGGTGAAGGGGATGTCCAGGAGCCTCGCGGCCCCTATGCCCCCGCTCCCCGTGACGGAGAGGGTGGCCAAACCGTCCCCGAAGCGCCCCAGGGCATTGGAGATGGTGTCCAGGATGGTCTTTCTGACCTCGCTGTAGTGACGCTCGTAGCTGTGGTAAAGGATCCGGTCCCCCGAATCCAGGACCGCTATCTTGACCGTGGTGGATCCCACGTCGAGACCCATGGCGAGTGTTTCTTTGTCGACGGTCGCGGTCACGCGCGCCAATTCCCCCGTTCCCTCCGGGCCGCTCGTCCGGAAGAGTCCGTCCGCC
>JAITKT010000076.1 GCA_031278225.1 Deltaproteobacteria bacterium | reverse complement strand
CCAGCCCTTGGGAACGGGTTTGCCTTCCAGGGCGTCGACGTTTATCATTAGACCCAATGACCCCGAATGGATGGTCACCCAGTAACCGTCGGGGTCCTTCAAACCCGCCGGAACCGACTCCCAGCCCGGGCCCTTGTAAGTCGTTATGACCGCTTCCCTTATCGCGTTCATGGCGAAGGAAATCCCCAAATAGCTCACGTCGGCCACGGGATTGTTCTTCTCGGCGATGAGCTGGGAAACCGATTGCCCCGAATTCTTGTTGTCCATCGGAACCGTTATCCCGATCTCCCGTTTTATGAGCTCCAGTTGTTTTCCCCAGCCCGCCCACTCGGGGGGACAGTTGTAACAAACCGCGGTTTCGGATTGGGCGAAGGCCCCGGTGGAAACGACGGAGAACGCCAAGAGGCAGAGGAAGAGGAAGAGGAAGATCAAAAGCTTTTTTCCCATTTGGGAACTCCTTGATTTTGTTGGTTTTTTTATGTTTAAACGGTCGTTTTCGCGGCTTGCGGCCCGCGGGTCGCGACATTAACGGGGACGAACGGATTTTTCGGGTGTTTTCGGGGGTCGGGGGGAAACCGCGCGGGCTTTCCGGGCGCGCGGGGGCGCGACTTCATTCTGAGGCGTCGAGGTTCGCGAAACGCGAAGTCGGCGTAAAAGAAACGTAAAATCGGGGCGGGACGCGGAAACGACCGGGGCGGGACGGGAACTTCGGGAAGTCCCGCCGCGCCGGCGAAGCGTCGGGAGGGAAACATGGAAAACGCGTTCGACAAATCCCTGGCGGATCTGAGGGCTTCGGTCGACGGGGTCATGAGCCAAAAAGCGGCCCTGGTCGAGGCCTCCCGCCTCATCGCCCGAAGCATCGTCGACGGAAAGACGGTTCACTTGTGCGGAAACGGGGGATCGGCGGCCGAGGCCCAGCATTTCGCGGCGGAATTCGTCGGGCGTTTCCTGACGGAAAGACCCGGCCTTCCCGCCATTTCCCTCGCGACCGACACCTCCAAGCTCACGGCCATAGGAAACGACTACGGTTTCGACAAGGTTTTCTCGAGGCAACTGGAGGCCCTGGGAAGACCGGGGGACGTTTTGTGGGGTCTTTCCACCTCCGGGACCTCCCCCAACGTGCTCGCGGCCTTCAAGACCGCGAGGGAACGGGGCCTCAAAAGCGTGTTCACGTGCGGGAGGAGTTTGGCGGACCCGACGATCGCGGACGTCGTCATATATTCCCCCGCCCCCTCCACCCCGAGGATCCAGGAACTGCACCTTTTTTACGGGCATCTCATCTGCGAACTCGTTGACTTCGAGATCTTCCGGGGGGGAGCGAACCCTTTTCCGCCGAAAACCGGGGGGACCGTTTGAGGTACCCCTTCGGGAAAACAATCAGGCGCGGGGCGAACGAAGTGAAGAAACCGAAAAACATCCCGACGAAAACCCTTTTCGCCTTCGCGGCGGCGGCGTTCGCGTTTTTCGCGGTCGCGTCGGCCGCGTCGGCGGAACCCGCCAAGGCCAAACCCCAAAGCGCGAGGAGCCTCGCCCATCTCCACGGCGTTCTCGCGGCGGAACCTCCCCTGAATCAGAACGACATCGACCGCTACATAAAGGAACTCCCCCTGATTCTTTCCCTCAAAGACGACCCGGGGGGGATCCACGACGTTTTGGCCGCGACGGGCTGGACGGAAAACAGGCTCGTTTACGTCGCCACCAAGGTGGGGATGGGCCTCAAGCTCACCCTCGAGACCGAGGAGGAGATGGCCCGCGGATACCCGGCCTTCGCGCGTCCCACGGCGGGGGAGGGCCAACTCATCCTGGAAAGGGAGGCGGAACTCCGCGCGGCCTTCGCGAAACTCGTTCCGGCCCCTCCGCCCGCGCGGGACGCCCCCAAGAAAAAGGTCGCGAACGTCCGAAACAAAAGAGGCAGCTGACGGGAGATTCCCCGCGGGAAACGACGCGCGAAACGGGGGTTTCGGAAAGCACGCCGGGTCGGGGATCCCCTTGGCGTCGCGGGAGCTTTTCGAAACCGGCTTCCGGCGGGGCAATCGAACCGGGGATCTTCCGGGACCGGGCGCCGGCGCGGCCCCGCGGCCCCCGGAAAACCGCTTTCGGCCGCGACCCGCCAAAAAAAATTCGTCTTTACACGCGTTCCCCGCGCGGGTATACTCTTGCCGCGCCGGCGAAAGGCCCGAGGGAGCGAAGTCCCCCGCGGGAGGTCCCCGGTGGCTCCCCGGCAGCTCCCTTGGAGGCGGTTGGACGCGTTTGTCGCGAACGGGGCCCGCCCCGCCGTTTTCGGGGCCGTTTTTCGATTTCGGGGGCAAAGGCCCGAATCGTTTTTTCAATCCGGAACGCGGTCGCATGCCGAAAAAGAAGCTCCCGAGAATCCTTGCCCCGCTCTGCGTTTGGCTCCTTTTGGCCGCGGGCGCGCCCGTTTTCGGGGACGGGGACCGCGGGGACCCGAACGCGGGAAACGAAACGGTTCTCGAAAAAGTCCCGGCCCGCGAAACCGGCTCGGACGCGCGCGAAGAAGGGGAAAACCCCCGGAAACCGGAAGACCCGAACGCCTTTGACGAAAACCTTTTCGCCCTGGACCCGGAAACCCTCTCGTATTTCGAAAACTCCCCGCCCCTGACCCGGGAGGACATCGATTTTTACGTCGAAGCCCTGGCTCTCCTCGCGGATCCGGACGCCGCGGCCAAAGTGACAGAACTGGCCGATTCGAGGGGTTATCCGCGGGAGAGGATAAGATACGCTTTCGCGAAGACGACGCTGGCCGCGAACATGATGACGAACCCCGCCGGGGCGGAGGCTTTCCGGAACATCGAACGTTACCGGGCGATCTTTCCGACGGAAGAGGAATTCAATCTGGCGCGAGGGCGCGGGGCCGAAATCCAGGGGAAAGCGGGGAGACGGCACCGCGTTTGGTGAAAAAGGCCCGCCGGCCGCGGGGAAAGACGTCCCGAAAGCCCGCCCCGAAAACCCGGCAACAAGCTCGCTCCCGCGCCTTCAAAAAATCCCGAGAGGTGCCCAAGTGGCGTCCACAGCGAAAAAAGCCGCGTTTTTTCTTCTCGTCGCGGCGATTTGTCTTTGCCTTTTCACGGCGTCGGCCCGGGCCCAAAGCGAAGAACCGCCCGAGTCCTTTGACGCGCCAATCCCCGAAACCGACGGGGGGGAATCCGAATACGAGCTGTTTTTCGCCTCGCAGCCTCCCCTGACCCGGGAAGAACTCGACCTCGCCGCGGAACTCCTCCCCATCCTCAAAGAGGCCGGATCCGACGGGAATCGAATCATCGAGGAGTTTTCGGAGAAAAAAGGGGTGAGCCCCGAGAGGACCTTTTACGTCATCAACAAGGTGAGCGCCGGCATAATTCTCGCGATGGTCCCCGGCATGGGGGAGTTGGTCGCGGAGAAGTTCGGGGGCGCGAAAGCCGCCCTGCCGACCCCCGGGGAGCAGGAACTGATTGAGGCCAATTACGACGTCTTCAAAGAGGCCTTCGAGGCCATGCTGCCGTTTTAAGCGAACGGTCCCTTTTTTTCGGGCCGGCGCCCGCGGTTTTTTTTCGTTTTTTCGTTTCGACTTTGTTTTGACCCGTTTTCGGGTCCCCCCAAAGGAAAACCCATGAAAATCACTCTCGTCCCGTCGCTGTCCCTCGCCCTTCTTTTGTCGGTATTTTCCCAAGGGGTCGCCCTCGCCCAACTTTCCAATCCCAACTTCGATCCGGAATTTTTCGCGAACAAACCTCCCTTGACGGACAAAGAGGTTTCCCTCCTAATCGGCATAATTCCCAAAATCTTCGCCGACGAAGACATCACGGAACGGAATTTCAACCTCCTGGCCGCGGAGTACGGTTTCACCCCGGATCGCCTGAATTACGCTCTCCTAAAGACCATTTTCGGGGTGAGGCTCGCTCAGACGACCGACGCGGACGAGAGGGAGGCAATACTTACCGAGGTGCCGAAACCCATTCTTCCGACGGACGCCGAACTGGAAGTCATAAAAAAGCGGCTCCCGGAGCTCACGGCCCTGCGTTTCGCCGAATGAGCGGATACCCGGTCGGGACTCGTTCGCGACCCAATCGCGATTAAACCGCGATTGAATCGCGATTGAGTCCCGATTGAGCCGTTTTCCCTTGGTTTTCGGAGGTTTTTTCTTTTCTCTTTTCCGCGGCCGGGGGCCGGAAACGAGGCCCCGCTCCGACCGTCGCGGTCGCGACGAAACGAGTCGGATTGGAAACATCGGGCGGGTTTCGGGGATTTTCCGAAAAGGTCCTTTTGGCCGGGGAGGCCGTCCCGTGCCGCCGGACGGAGCGGGCCCGAGGATCACTTTTTTTCCCGCGCCCGGGGACGGACTTTCGAAAAACACGAAAGACCTTGAAAATGACCGCTTTTTGTCAAACATTCGGAAATTTTCGCGGAGGCGACACATTAGCGTTCATATGTATATTGTTGTGTATTATAAGAAAAAATGAGCGTTTCGGGAGCTTCGGGATAGCGGACAAGCCCTCCCGCGGATTGAAAAACGCGAAGGTTTTCCCCTCGCGCGAACATTGACCTTTTCTCGCGACTCGCGCTATAATGCGACGAAAGCGGAAGACTCTCCAAAACGCTTTTTTCGGGGTTTCGCGCGAAAAAAGGCCGATTTCGGCGGAATCGCGCGAATTCTCGCCGTCCGCGTCCTCGGATATCCGTTGTTTTTTCGCCGTCTCGCTCTTCATCCGAACCAGTCATCGAAGCCGGAGCTTTTTCCGTCGCTTCGCGAGTCCTTCGCGAGGCATATTTTTTTGTTCGCATTCACAATCATTCATTTGAGGAACAATTTTTATGAAAAAAATTTCAATCTGTTTGTCGATTCTGTTCTCGTTTTTCCTTTTCGTCGCCGTCGCGGCCCAGGCACAGATACCCCCCACGGCCCTTGACGGTCCTCCCCTGACCGAAGCCGACATTCCCCTCTTCAAGGCGGTCATGACCAACACCATGGCGGCCGGCGCCGATCAGGCGAAGCTCCAGAGCGTGTACGCCGACACCGCCAAGCAGAACAACACCACCGAACAGCACGTGATGTACGTTTTCACGAAGATCTCCATGATTCAGTCCATTTTGGCCCAGCCCGACGCCAAGGCCGCCCTCACGGCCGGTCTTCCTCCCGCCATGGTTCCCTCGGACGCCGAGATAGAGCTCATCAGCAAGAACGTAGCCAGCCTTTATTGAATTTCATCAATCCCCGGGCTTCGGTGATTCCGGGCTTTGAGGTTTTTCAAACATCCGCTTCCCCGTTCCGAGCCAGGCATCGGGAGCCGGGAAGTTTCCGTGCGCGAATAAGGCTGTGCCCGGTCAGCCGCCGACGAATCATGGGCCGCGAAAACATGTCTTTTCGCGGCCTTTTTTCATTTCGACCACCGAAAAATCCGTTTTCGGGGGAGAGGGACGACTTCACCCGTCGGGGGAACGGCGCGAGAGGAAGAATCGGTCGCGAGACGCGGAAGTCGGCGCCGGCGGGCCTTATTGAGGGACGCGACCCGCGCCGGGGTCTCAGACGATCGTCCGAAGAAACCCGTCGCATGCGATTACCAAGGTTCGCGCGGCGCCTTGAAGCGGAGAATTGAAGCGGCGAATTGAAGCGACGCCTTGAAGCGACGCTTGGAATCGGGGTTTCGTCGTTTCGAGAGGCTGTTCGTCGGATGAAGAAACACTCCGGAAGCCCCGAGGGGAAAAACGGAAAAATGGCGTCTCCCCGGTTGTCCCCGCCCCGGGAAAGTGAAATTCTCGTCAAATCATTGTCAAATCATTGTTTGTTCACGGGCCGCGGGCGTTGTTTCCGGCGCTCGTTCCCGCGACTCGCGGTATAATGGCGACGGCGGGTGCCGCTTCTTCGAATCCCATTTTTTCCGGGGTTTCAATCTTCGAGACGGTCGGCTTTGACCGCGTCCGGGCGTGTTTTTCCCATCTCCGCTCCAAGGCCGCGCTATTCGCCCTCCGCGGCGCTCATTCGCGCACCGTTCGGAAACGGGTCTTCCG
>JAITKT010000459.1 GCA_031278225.1 Deltaproteobacteria bacterium | reverse complement strand
GCCGACGCCAATCTCACGGGTTTCAGGCTGGGTTCCGCCACGGGCGAACAAACGGACTTCACCCTCGTCGGACCCGTGATTGACCCCGGGCTCAAGGACTCCGACTTCGTCTTCCGATACGGGAGGGGGGTCAGGGTGGTGGAAGAGAACGGGGAATTCGGGGTCGAATGACGCGGCGGGGGTTCCCCCGAAAAACCCGAAAACCCGAAAGACCGAAAGACCGGGAGAGCCGCCCGGCCGCCCGGCTTTCGGAGCCGGGGATTAATCGCGTCCCCCGGGAGGAAAACATGACTCAGGAATTGATGAAAGAGCGGGTGAGAGAGCTCGCCCGCGAAAAAGACGCCCTCGTAATCGCCCATTACTACTGCGTCCCGGACGTGCACGACGCGGCCGATTTCGTGGGGGATTCCCTGGGGCTTTCCCAAGAGGCGCGGAAGAGCGACAAGAAACTCATCGTCTTCTGCGGGGTCCACTTCATGGCGGAAACGGCGGCCATTTTGTGTCCCGACAAGACGGTCATACTCGCGAACCCGGACGCCGGCTGCCCCATGGCGGACATGATAACCGCGGAGGCCCTGGCCGCGAGGAAGGAAGAGTTGGGAGAGGGGGTCGCGGTCCTGACCTACGTGAACTCCCCCGCGAACGTGAAGGCCCTGAGCGACATCTGCTGCACCTCGGCGAACGCCGTGGCGGTCATGAGGTCCCTTCCCCAACGCAGGATCCTGATGACCCCGGACAAAAACCTCACGGCCCACGTCGCGAGGCAAATCCCGGAAAAGGAGGTCCTCTCCTGGCCGGGCTTCTGTCCCACGCATCACAGGATAAAAGAAAAAGAGCTCATGGAACTCAAGGATAAACACCCCGAGGCCCTGGTCCTGGCCCACCCGGAGTGCCGGGAAAAAATACTTCGCGAGGCCCACTTCGTGGGTTCCACGAGCGGCATCATAAACAAGGTCGCCCAAAGCGACAGGGAGGAGTTCATAGTCCTCACCGAGGAAGGGGTTTTGTACCCCATGAGGAAGAACAATCCCGGAAAAGTTTTTTTGACCCCCGAGACCCCGATGATCTGCCCCAACATGAAGAAGAATTCCCTGGAAGACATCGAGAGGGCCCTCCTCGACCCCGACCCGCCCGCCGTGAGGGTTCCGGAGGAGATAAGGATTCCCGCCCTGCGGGCCGTGGAACGCATGCTGGCCGCGCCGAGGGACTGAGGGAGCGCCCGGGGGCGTTTTATTGAAGAGAAAGAGCCCGCCCGAAACGTCGTTTCGGGCGGGCTCTTTCAATCGAACGAAAAAAAAAAGGAAATAAAACGGAAATAAAACCGGAAACCGGGCCTCAGGAGGTCATGGACCCGTCCGGCTCGTCTATCGAGGCCTCGGCCATGGTGCGCATTTGGTTGAAATGGGTGCAGGCGCACTCGACGATGAACATGGCGACCGCGGCCCCGCTCCCTTCCCCGAGACACATGTCGAGGTCCAGGAGGGGTTTGAGGTTCAAGTGTTCCAAGACTTTGGCGTGGGCCTTTTCCTTGGACCTGTGGCCGGCGATCATGCGCTTCGAGACGCCGGGGGCGAGCTTTTCGGCCAGAAGGGCCGCGGCGGCCCCGATGAAGCCGTCGATTATCACCCCGGCTTGTCTCATGGCCCCTCCCAGGTAGACGCCGCACATGGCGCCTATCTCGTAGCCCCCGACCTTGGCGAGGACGTCCAGGGGGTCCCCGGGGTCGGGTTTGTTCACTTCCAGGGCCCGGCGGATGACCTCCGTCTTGCGGCGCACGAGGTCGGGTTTGAGGCCGGAGCCCCTCCCCGTGGAATCCTCCGGGGTGAGGCCCGCGTAAACGCAGCTCACGCAGGAAGACGGGGTGGTGTTGCCTATGCCCATCTCCCCCGCGGCCACCAAGTCGACGTAAGGTTCCGCCAGGACCGCCTCGAGGCCGGCCAGGACGGACAGGACCGCCTCCTCCCTCGTCATGGCGGGACCTTTGGCGATGTTTTTCGTGCCCTTCCCGATTTTTCGGTTCAGGAGCCCGGGAAGGGGCGGGAAGTCGTAATCGACCCCCGCGTCCAGGAGCAGCACCTTGACGCCCGCGGTTCTGCAGAGGACCGCGATTGCCCCGAAGCCTTTGTCGAAGTTTAGGATCTGCTGATAAGTCACGCTTTTCGGATAGGGGCTCACGCCCTCGTCCGTCACCCCGTGGTCCCCCGCGCACACCACCATGAGCTTGTGCCCGTGGCGGAGAGTCGTCGCGTTTTGCGTCGCCGAGAGTTGAATGGCGAGGTCTTCGAGTCTGCCCAGTGATTTTAGGGGTTTGGCCAGAAGGTCCTCGCGGCGTTCGGCCATTTCGGCCAAGGCGGCGTTGGGTGGAGTGATTTGCTTCAAATACTCTTCTAACTTGCGCTGTGGTTCCATCGGGTGAAAACGTTGCCTCCCTTGTTCGGTGTGTCAGAAGCCTCCCTTGTCGGCGATGAGGGCCGAGAGGTCGGAGACCCTGCAGGAATAGCCCCATTCGTTGTCGTACCAGGCTATGACCTTGGCGAAGTTGCCTCCCAGCACCTGGCAGAACGGACCGTCGATTATCGACGAGAGTTCGCAACCCTTGTAGTCCACGGAGACCAGACCCTCCTCGTCGTAGCCGAGGATGCCCTTCAGCTCGCCCTCGGCGTGCTCCTTGAGGGCCTTCTTGAGGTCTTCGGTGGTGGTGGACTTGTTGAGGATGACCGTGAAATCCACGACCGAGACGGTGGGGGAGGGCACCCGGAGCGAGAACCCGTCGAATTTGCCCGCCAGCTCGGGGATGACGAGAGCCAGCGCCTTCGCGGCCCCCGTGGTCGTGGGGATCATGTTCAGGGCGGCGGCCCTGGCCCTCCTGAGGTCCTTGTGGGGAAGGTCCAGGATCCTCTGGTCGTTGGTGTAGGAGTGGATCGTGTTCATGAGGCCCTTCTCGATGCCGAAGGCCTTGTGCACGACGTAGGCGGCCGGGGCGAGTCCGTTGGTCGTGCAGGAAGCGTTGGAAATCACGTTGTGTTTGGCCGGGTCGTACTTGTCCTGGTTGACCCCGAGGACTATCGTCACGTCCTCGCCCTTGGCCGGGGCGGAGATGATGACCTTCTTGGCCCCCCCGCCGGTTATGTGGGCCTTGGCCTTCTCCGCCTCGGTGAAGACCCCGGTGGACTCGATGACCAGTTGGGCGCCGGCGTCCTTCCAGGGGATCTCCTTGGGGTCCTTGATGGAGTAATTCTTGATCTCCTGGCCGTTTATCACGAAGTTTTGCCCCTTGATCTCCACGGAGCCCTTGAAACGGCCGTAGTTGGAGTCGTACTTGAAGAGGTGGGCGTTGGTTTTCACGTCGTACAGGTCGTTTACGGCTACGACTTTGAGCTTGTCCGAATGACGCTCGATGATTGCCTTGAGAACCTGGCGGCCGATGCGGCCAAAACCGTTGATACCGACATTGATGGTCATTTTTACCCTCCAAGGTTAAAAATTTGAAAAAAATTCAAACGGTGACTCCGGAATATGGCGCGTCGGATCCTTCCGGAAAATGTTTGAGGTTGGCCTTTGTGATTGTGCGAATGAAACGCGACACGAAATGATAGAATGAGACGCGGGGCTTGTCAAGGCGACGGGCGAAATCCGCCTTCCGTCTCTCCCCCCGCTTTCCCTTATCATATTATAAGCGTGCTTATTTTGGGAGATTATTAAAGAATTTCGGAAACATTCCCCGCCGCGGCCCGCGGAAAAAAAAGGGGAAAAACGTCAAAAAACGAATTAAATCCCGGAAAACCGGTTTCCTCGGGAAATCGCGAGGGAAATTCGCGCGACCCCTGCCCGAGTCCGCGCGCGGGCGCTTTCGCGTCCCCCGAAAATCCCGAGCGGGAACGAGGGGCCCGCCCGGGCGAAAAAAAGGCGAAACGCCCGCGAAGCCCGGGGAAAACAATCCCAAGGCGCTTTTTCGCGCCGCGGTCGTCCCGCCCGCCGTCGCGGCGAAGGCGGACGGAAAGGCCCGCGGGGCGGGAGGCCTTTTCATCCCGTTTCCCGCGCGCGTCCGCGTCACCGAAAATCCCAAGGGGGAGTGCGGGCCCTCGCGGGCGAAAAAAGGAAAAACGCCTCCCCCTTCGCTTTTCCGCCCGCCGCGACCAACCCCCCGCGCCGCGGCGGGGGCCGCCGTCGGAAAGGCCCGGGGGGCGGGAGGCTCTTTCGTCCGGTTCCCGCGCCCGGGCGGGCCCGAGTCCGGGGCGTTCGACGGGGACGCGCTCCCGGGACCGGAGGCGGATTCTTTTCCGATTCTTTTTCGATTCGGGGGAAAAATGGTATCATGGGCGGGCAAAAGGGAATTTCGACCGCTCCGGGGACCTTCTCGAGGACGGTTTTTTGTTTTTTCGGGCGAGCGGATTCCCCGGCCTCACAATTCAAACAACGACGGGGTTTTTCGCACATGCCGAACAACGACGACACGAAGGGCAAGTTTTTTCGCTCCCAGCGCGATCCTTATCCGGTGAATTCCCTGGGGGCGGGGGAATCCTGGAGGCTGTTTTCCATCATGAGCGAGTTCGTGAAGGCCTTCACCGCCATGAGCGAGGTGGGACCCTGCGTTTCCATGTTCGGGTCCGCGAGGGCCGAGCCCGGTTCCGAGGCCTACGTCATGGCCGAGGAGACGGCGTCCCTGCTCGCCAAGAGCGGCTTCGGGGTGGTGTCCGGGGGCGGAGGGGGGATCATGGAGGCCGTGAACAAGGGCGCGGCCGAAGCCGGGGGCCTCTCCATCGGCCTCAACATAGAGCTCCCCCACGAGCAGGAGCCCAACGCCCACAGCAACCTCCGGATGGACTTCCACTACTTTTTCATTCGAAAGGTCGTGTTCGTGAAATACAGCCAGGCCTACGTCATCCTGCCCGGGGGTTTCGGGACCATGGACGAGCTCTTCGAGGCCCTTACCCTCATCCAGACCAACCGCATCAGGGCCTTCCCGGCCATTCTCATGGGCTCGAAACATTGGAACGGACTCGTGGACTGGATGAGGGACGCGATGCTCTCGAAGGGTTTCGTGAGCCAGGACGACATCGAGAACCTGGAGATAATCGACGAGCCCGAGAAGGTCGTGAAAAGAATCAAAAAGACCCTGGTCCTCTGATTTTTCCCGAAGCGGCCGGGCCCCGGGCCGCGCGGGGTCGCGATCGGGGCGCGCGTTCCCGCGGCGGACGCCGTTTTTTTTCCCCCCTTTCCCCTTTCTTAATGTTTTCCGATTCCTTCTTTTTTTTCGAAAACAATCCCCCCGGCGGGAGCCGCGGCTCCCGCCGGGGGGATTCCGTCCGAGGATTTGTCGCGATGGGAGCCAACGGGTCTTTTTTTTCGGGTGCTTTTCTCAACTCGGTCGTCGTCAGGGCGGTCGTCGTTCTGGCGTCGGTCATGTTTCTCGCGGGTTGTCCCTCGCCCGCCGCGCGTCCG
>JAITKT010000421.1 GCA_031278225.1 Deltaproteobacteria bacterium | reverse complement strand
CTTCAAGGGAAAGGAGACCCGCGGACGCGAGGTGGTGGGCTTCTTCATCTGCGCCTTCGAGACCATGGACGACGCCTATCTCTTCGCCGCCGACATTTCGCGCTACCTGGGACTCACCGCCTCCAAAACCAAGCAGGAAACCGACAATTACGTGGGAGAATTCTTAAACGTGGTGATAGGCCTCACCTGTTCCGCCTGGGCCGAGCACGGCCTGAGGGTGGAGTTCGACCCCCCGGAAAAACTCCAGGAGCACGCCATTGACAAGAAACCCGCCAAGGGCCATTTCTCGCAGGTGGCCATAATGGCGGAGAATCACTATTCCGCGACCCTCTTCGTGCATTTCCTTCCCGGCTGACGGCCGGGCCCGTTCCCGTTTCGAAACCCCGCGAGACCGGGGCCCCCCGCCGCCCCCCGCCGGGCGGTTCGCCCGATTTTCGCCCTCCGTCCCGGACATCCCATGGAACCCAACCCCCTTTCTTCCCCGAACACCGTCTTTCCCCCCGGCGTCATGCTTCTGGTCCCGTCGGAACCCGTTCTTTTCGACCTCAGGGAGACCCTTCTCGAAAAGAGCCCGGCGGGTGTCCTCCTTTATCCCAAAATCCACACCGTCAAGGCCTTCGAATCCTCTTTGGGGAGGGAGCTGGGAATCGTCCGCGCGGACAACTTTTCCGAACGGTTCGTTCTGAACCATCTCGCCCCCGACCTCTGGAAGGTTTTGGGCATCCCCGGGGAGATGACCTTCGAGAGGCTCACCGAGCTCTCCATGGAACTGGGGAGCGCCTTGGAGCGCGTCAAGCTCTCCGGCCTTTCCTACGGGGAGATGGAAAAAATCGAGCCGACGGCCCTGTCCGGGGTGCTCGCCGACATCGGAAGGCGTTTCGAAGCGGAAATCGCCCCCCGCCACACCCGCTCCTCGAGGAGAAGAGAGATCCTCGAAGCCCTCAAAGGCGGACGGGAATTTCACTTTCTCCGGGGCCTTGAAACCGTTCACTTCATGTTTTTCCAGAGGCTCGCCCCCTTCGAGCTGGAGCTGGTCAAGGCCCTGGCCCTCGGGTTCAAGGTTAACCTTTCCCTGAGCGTTCCGAATTGGGCGACGAACGAAACGGAAATGGTGAGGTCGGGATTCCTGCGAATAAGCCTCATGAAAGACCTCGAAAATTCGGGTTTGGACAATCTGACCGTCGAGTATCCCCCCGACGTCGCGAAGGCGCGTCTCGGGAACTTGATCCTCAGGGAGGAGAATCCCGATCCGGCCCTGCTTCACGCCTCCGGAAACCTCTTCGGGCCCCCTTTGTCCCCGGAGGAAGTCGAAAACGCCCCGCCCGTCGGGGACGCCCTGACCATGGTCGAAGCCCCCAACCTCTACATGGAGGCGGAAGCGGCCCTGAGGCTCATCAAAAGCAAGGTGATTTCGGGGGATAAGGCGCAAAGGATGGCCTTGGTCATCCCCAGCGTCCAAAACTATCTTCCCCAGGTCGAGGACGTCGCGAGGCGCTTCGGGATCAGGTTTCGCCACCAGAAAGGCTTTCCCCTCGAGACCTCCGGGCCCGCCCTGGCCTTCTTGGATTTTCTCTCCCTTTTCGGTTCCAACTACGAGGGAAGCAGACTCGCGAGGATTCTCGCGAGCCCTTACTTTGATTTCGGCCTGAAGCCGGGCGCGCCGATCCTGGAAACGTTGAGAAAACACGGAGTCACGGACGACAGGGCCGGCGGGGGCTTCGCGGAAAACCTCGCCAAAGCCGCCGACCGCGACGCCGCGGCCATTTTGAGGGCGGGCGAAAACCTTGTCGCGGCCGACCGGGCCCTCTCGGAGGCCGGGGACTGGGAGAGCTTTTTCAGGGTTTTCGATGACATTTTGAAAAAATTCCATTGGCCGGAAGGACATGACCCCGGGCCGGAAGAGTTGACCGCGAATCACCCGAGACTCCGTCAGGCGTCATCGGAGACCCGCGTCAGGGACGTCGCCGGCTCGATCGCCTTGAGCGAGGTTTACGAGCGCCTGAAAATCGCTCTTCTCGCGGAGAAACGGGCCCCGAAGGTTTCAAAGGCCGAATTCGCCTACTGGCTCGAGAAAACCGTTGGCCGCACCTACGTCAGATCCGACGCCGACGAAAACCCGGCGGGCAGGGTGAGGCTCCTCACTTACCGCGACATTCACGGGGCTTATTTCGACACCCTCGTCATGATTGGTTTGAACGAAAGGGTCTATCCCAAGGGCGTCGTCGAGGGTTCCTTCTGGCCGAAAAGCTTCGTCGAGGGTTTCAAGAAAACCCCCCTCAAACGTTCCCTGTGGAACACTCCCGTGGACAGCTACAACGAGGAGGAGGAGGTGGTCCAGGGTGCCCTGGCTCAGGCGAATCAAGTCTATCTTTTTTGGTCGGCCAAGGAAAAAAACAACCGCGCGGCGAAACCGGCCCATTTCATAAGCGGTCTCGCGGCCCTTTTCCCGGAAGGGGCCTTGAAACCCAAAAAACCCGAGGCCCTGGGTCTCCAAAGTCCCCCCAAGGGGAGCATGGCGGCCGACGAAAACGAGCTCCGGCTCTATCTCCTGTCGCTCCCGGAAGACTTAAGGGAAAAGGCCCTCGAAAAGAGCGGAATCCGTTTGAAGGACCTTGTCCCGGGAAGGTCCCGGTTTCCCCGGACAATCCCGGATTTCGCGGCTCCCGAAGTCATCGAAAATTATCTCCGCCAAAGGGGAAAAACCGACTCGGACGGACCGACGCTCACCGCGGACGCCTTGAAGACCTACGCCGACTGCCCCAGGGCTTTTTGGTTCGGGGAGATCCTGGGACTCGAGCCTTTGCCCGAAGAGATCGTGGAGTTTCCGGCCAAGGACAGGGGCACGATTCTTCACAAGACCCTGGAGAAGTTCCTGCGACCCTTGGTCGGAATCGACGTCCGCGAAAATCAAGAACTCGTCTCGTGGGAGCGCCTCAGGGAATCATTCGACGAAACCGCGAGGGAACACCAAAAGTCGCGCCCCGTGGGGAGGCGCCCGGTCTTCGAGGCGGTTCTCTCGAAATCGGAACATTTGCTCAAATCCTGGCACGGCAGACAAGATTTCAAAGGCGACGGAACGATAACCGCCGTGGAATGGGAATTCGACGTCGACAAGGGTAACGCCGTCAAAATCGGAACCGGCGCCGACGCTTTTTACCTCCGGGGCAGGGTGGACAGAATCGACGTTTCGCCCCGGGGAAGCGACAATCCCGTTTACGTCGCGAAAGACTATAAACTCAGGTTTCGCGACGACTACAAAATTTGGGACGGCACGAAAGGACAGGTGAAAACGACGGCTGAGGACGATCCCGCCCGAGACGGACCGAACACTTCCCAGTACGCTTTGTTTTCCTACGCCATG
>JAITKT010000408.1 GCA_031278225.1 Deltaproteobacteria bacterium | reverse complement strand
AGCAGGGTCAAGACGAAGGCGGTGACGGCCATGATGAGGACGGCGTCCAAAAAGACGTTCGTGAGGTAGGTGAGGACAATGGCCACGAACATTATGGGAACGAGCCAAAAGACCAGCTTTTCCCGGATGAAGTCCTTGACGGGCAGGGGAGAGGACCTGATTATCCAATAGGAATTGCCCTCCGCCGATATGGAGGGGAAGGCGAAGCGGAGGGAGAGGGTGGCGGAGACGAGTCCCACGAGACCCACGTTCAGGAAGGCCAGGGTGTTTTCCAGGAAGAAGGCCTGCAGGGGGTAGCGCTTCAGGTTCAGGACCGAGAAGTTGTAGAGATAGATGATCATCAGGGCCCCGAGCAAAAAGAGCTGGGACCATTGGGTGTGGTCGCGGAAAAAGATCTTGAAGTCCTTGACCGCGAGGGCCCTGTATTCCGGTCTTTTTATCAGGCGGAAGACGCCCGAAAAAAGATTCAGAAGTCCCCCGGTCTTCTGCCTTCCCGCCCCTTCCTGGCTCTTGTTGTAACCCTGCCAGTAGAAAAAGTGGGCCGCGTAGGAAGACGTTATCCCCGCGACGATGGCCATGACCCAGACGAGGACGAGATAGATTGAGGCGAACCCGACGCCCTTTCCCCCGAGGAGGGGCCACAGGAGGTCGGTGGCCCAGGTGGTGGGGAGCATGGGAGAGGCGGGGGTCTGAAGGGAGGCCAGATAACCCGCGACCGAGCGGAAGTTTTCGGGGTTCACGAGCTGCTCGGGACGCAAGAGCCGGAAGACGAGATAGATGGCGACGAAGCCCAGGAGCCCCACTATGCTCAAAATGTCCTTGGTCCTTCTCGCGGGAAGGATGTTCACCATGAGGATGACCGCGGTCTGGGCGACGAAACCGGCAATCAAAACCACCGCGACGGCGGTCGGGACGAGAAGGACGTAGTAGAGGGCCGCGGCCTTGAAGTGGTGGCCGTAGGCCAAAAAGACGGGGAGCAGAAAGGCCGAGGGCATCCAGGAACTGGAGAGAAGACTCTGGGTGGAGCGGGCCCAGAAGACCGACTCCCGGTCCACCGGCGCGGCCATGAGAAGGGAGAGGTCCCTCGCCAAAAAGAAACTCGAGAGGGCCGAGATGAAGGCCGAAAAGACGAGAAGAGCGAAACCGGAGAGCCACAAGAGCCCGAAGGTCTTGTAGGCCAGGATGTCCCCGAAGCCCTCGACCGAGTAAAAGGAACGGATGACGCGCTTGGAGAGCAGAAACAGGGCCACCCAGAGGGCCAGGGTGAAGGCCCCCAGGGAAACGATCTTGACGTGGCCCCCGGGCCCGGGGTCCCGCAGATAATTCTTGAAACCCCGACGCGCGGGCTTGAGAAGGGTGAAATAATCCGTCATTTCGAATCCGCCGGGGTTTTTTCGGGGGAGAGGGGAATCCGGTCCCCTTCGGAGGTGAGCTCGAGGAAGAGGTCTTCCAGGTCTCCGCCCTTCCCGCCCAGGCGATCCCGGAGCTCCGCCTCGGTGCCCTCGGCCGTCAGAACCCCCCCGCTGATGATGCCTATCCTGTCGCAGAGTCTGGAGGCGAGGCTCATGGTGTGGGTGGAGATGAAGATCGCGACCCGCTCCTCGCGGCTCAGGCGCTTGAATATGTCCATGACCAGTTTCGCGCCTCTCGGGTCCAAACCCACCATGGGTTCGTCGACCACGAGAATCCTCGGTTCCGGGAGCAGGGCCCCGGCCATGATGAGCCTCTGTTTCATGCCGTGGGAATAGTTCTCGATGAGCTCGTCGCGCCAGTCCCAAAGCTCGAAAAGTTCCAAGAGCTCGCCGGACCTCCCGGCGGCCTTGGCCTTTTCGACCCGGTAGAGGTCGGAGGTGAAGATCAGAAACTCGGCCCCGGAGAGCTTCTCGTAGAGGAAGGGTCTGTCGGGAATGTAGCCCAGGAGGGATTTGGCCTCCTTGGGTTTTTTGGCGAGATCGTGCCCCCCGAGGACTATGGAACCGGAGGTGGGGGCCAAAGCTCCCGCGACCATGCGGATGGTCGTGGTTTTTCCCGCCCCGTTGGGGCCCAAAAAACCGTAGATCTCCCCTTCCGGGACGGTCAGGGTCAGGTCCGAAACGGCCTTGTGTTTTCTGTAGGTTTTGGTGACGTTTTTGAGTTCGATCATGCTTTCAGCGGCTTTTCCCGTCGGCGATTGAGTTCAGGGGCAGGTTGGACATGAAATCGGGGAGAAACGCGGCGAGCCTTTCGGTCGCGGACCCGGTGAGGTCCCCGGGCTCGGCGGCCAGGGTCTCCGCCGCCGTCTCGCGCGCGGGGTCCTCGGGTTGAATGAGGTCGAGCCCCGCGTCCAAATTTCCCATCCTCTGCCTCAGAAGGATTCCGTTGGCGTCCAGGCGCTCTTTGCTCACGCCCCCGGGAAGGGTGAGGGTGATCTCGAAGACGCGGATCTCGTCGGAGGGCTCGGAGACGTCGTCAATCAGGAGTTCGGCCCGGACGAAGTCCATTTTCACGGGGTCGAAAAGCCTCAGAACGAGAACCTTTCCCAAAACCACCTCCCGTTGTCTCGAGAGCCACGGGGCCACGGCCGAAACCAGGAGGGGCCCCTCTTTCGGGACCGCCTTTTCGATCCGGCGGCTCAAGGGGCCGAGGTTAACGTTGAAATACAGAAATCCCCTGTCCACCTTGGCCTCGGCCTTGGCGAACGCGAGACCGGGGACGCTGAATTCGGCCTCCAAAGGTCTTCCGTCCGGTCCGTAGAGGACGTTCGATCTGAGTCGCAGGTCCCCGTCGAAGCCGGGGATTTTGAGGTTCACGAGGGAGTCCTCTTTCACCCTCATTCCGGCGTCGGGCTTGTCCGCCTCCACCACCCTCCGGGAATAGCCCATGCCCTTCCCCCCGAAGGAGAAGACGTAATAATTGTCCGAAGTCGAAAACCTGAAAGGGGACTCCGGGTTGTAAACGAAATTTCCGGACCATCCCCACCAGAAGAGAAAACCCAAACCCGAGATCAAAAAGATTATTTTCACGGCGTGTCTCACGGAAGTCCCCCCAGAAGTTTAAGGGCGAGTCGCGAGGCGTCCTCCATGATTTCCCGGTGACGCGCGGCCGACAAGCCCGCGCACAGGGTGACCGTTTCCTGAAACCCCGGGGTCAGGAGGTCCCCCGGGGCGTGGGCGTCGGAGTTGACCAGGAGTTTCGCCCCGGCCCTCGTCGCGAGCGCGGCCACGCGCCCGTTCGCGAGAGAGTGCCCTCCCCTCGCGGAAAGCTCCAGAAACACCCCCTCTTCCCTCGCGAGAGTCGCGTCCTCTTCGGTCAGGAGGCCGGGATGGGCCAGGATGTCGCAATTTCCCTCTATGGCGGCCCTGTTGGTTCCCTTCTCCACGGGTTCGACCGGGGTTTCCCCGTGAACCACCACGAGTTTCGCGCCCAGTCTCCTCGCCTCGGCTATGAGGGCCGGGAGTTTTTTCGGGGGCACGTGGGTGAGCTCCACCCCGGGGATGACCGCGAAATCCCCGTAGGCGTCGGAGAGACCCCGCGCGGCCCCGAGGGCCGCCTCCACGCAGGGGCCGAGATTGGAGGCGTCGGCGTGGTCCGTGATCCCCAGGACCCGGTAACCTTTCATTCTGGCCCTTTGGGCGAGCTCGCTCGGACACAGCTCCCCGTCGGAAAAGAAGGTGTGGCTGTGAAAATCCAAGACTTTTACGGTATCCATGACATTTTCCCCGCCCCGGCCGGGTCGCCCGCTCGCCGCGATTGTCCCTCGCGATTGTCCCCGTCGTCCCCTCTCGTCCTCCCGTTCGCGGCGTAAGCGCGAAAGCGGCCGGGGAAACCGGGGGACGATGATTTTTTTCCCCGGAAAAACCCCGACTCAGCCCTACTTTTTCCCGGGCTCTTTCGCCGGCGCGGGCCCGGCCGCGCTTTTGGGTTCGTTCATGATGAGTTTTTTCATCCCCGCCTTGAAGACGACCTCAATCTTGTTGGGGTATTGAACGGCTTTGACTATGCCTTTCCCGAAGATCGAGTGAACGATGACGTCGTCCTTCCCGAAAACCGCGGTCACGTCGTAGTGCGCGGGTTTCGTCGAGTCCGCCCGGTTCATGAGATTCTGCCACTCGTCGCTCGCGGTCTTGCCCGAGGGTTCCTGGACGCCCCCGGCGGGCTTCTTCGCGCCGGGCTTCGCGGCGGGTTTGGCCGCCGGTTTGGCGGCCGGTTTGGCGGCGGGTTTGGCGGGAGTTTTCGCGGGCGTTTT
>JAITKT010000316.1 GCA_031278225.1 Deltaproteobacteria bacterium | reverse complement strand
CTATGCCGGCCAGCATGCCGAAGACCTTCACGTGCAGCTTCAGCGTCATCCCTTTCCTCCCGAGAACCGGGTCTCGCGAAAATCCGACCCAAACGGCCCCGGCCGACTCGCGCGAACGGCCAAAAATCACCCGAAAAAAGGCGACCGCGAAAAAAACCCCCTTGAAAAAACCCGAGGGAAAAACCGACGGGGAAAAACCCCCCGAAACCCCCTTTGGGAACAATCCCGAAAAGTCCCGAAAAAGCCCGCCGCGGCGAGCGCGCCCCGGGGGACTTCCCGCAATCCCGGCGCCCCGCGACCGCGAATCGGCCGAATTCGCGCCCGGTGCCCCGGAATCCCCCGAAAAGAACGGGGCAACCCCGTTTCGAACGCCCGGGGGCTATTTCTTTCCTGAATCGGACGAAAAAAAACGCCGGAAGGATTTTTTCGAAAACGTTTGGCTCGCGAAGGGAGCCCGGAAGCGTTTTCGGAAAGCGGGACCGGTTCGCGCCCCGGATTCGGCGGCGATCCCGCCCCCAAAAAACCGCGGGGCGGGACGGTCAAAACGGATTCCGCCCGAACCCGCGACGTCCCCGCGGGAAAACCGCGCCGCCGCGGTTTCGGACGCCGGAAAAACCTGGTGTTGGCCGAATTGTACCACGAACCCGAGGCATTGGCAAAAGACGCCCGAGAGGCGGCCCGAAAGGCGGGCGAGCGGAAAAACCCGCGGGGGTTTTTTAAGATTTTCGGGGTCTTTCGAGAGGAAAAAGCGCCCGAAATCCGCCGTTTTCCTTTTTTTGGTTTCCCCCCGCGCGAATCATCCCCGCGAAGCCTTCGGGGCGCGCGCGAACAAGAACGGTTCCCCGGGGGACGCGTTCCCCCGTTTTTTTGAATTCGGGCGAAAAACCGCCGTTTCCGAGAATTTTTCCAAAAAAAAGGGCCGCCCCGGGGAAAGGGAAACACGGCCGTTTCCCCTCGCGCTCCCCGGGTCCCGAGATCCGAGGGACGGACCGCGGGGCGGAGGGGGTGCCGGCGCGGCCGGAAGGGGCGGGAAAAACTTTCTTAACCACCTTAAAAAAGTTCCCGCGAAAGTCTTTCCCCTTTGGTCCCGCCGCCCCGAATTTTCCCCGGAAACGGGCCGGCGTTCCCGATTTTCTTGACTAAAAGCCCCGGGCTGTGCTAAATAACAAGTCTCGCGGGGCGCCCGGTGCCCCGCCCGGGACAAAATCGGAGGCCCCGTAGCTCAGTTGGATAGAGCACAGGATTCCTAATCCTGGTGTCGAGTGTTCAAATCACTCCGGGGTCACCACCCGAAATGAAAAGGACTTCCGGTCACGGTCCCCGGAAGTCTATTTTTTTCCGTTTTTTTCCCCGGCGGCCGCGCGGTCGTTCGCGAAGGCCCCGCCCGGAAAACCCCCGGTCATTTGACACCCCGCGGGCCCGGGTGGCATCATGGATGGCCGGACCGGGGGCCGCCGGCCGGACGCGGCCGTGTTCGGGGAGAGGGAGAGGCTCTTGACGATTTCCGCAATCCGCGGCTTCAAAGACATTCTGCCCCGGGACGTTCCCCTTTGGACGCGAATCGAGGAGGAGGCCCGGAAGGTCGCGGCCCTCTACGGGTTCGGGGAATTGAGAACCCCGGTCATGGAGAGGACCTCCCTCTTCGCGAGGGGCATCGGGGAAGCCACGGACATCGTCGAAAAAGAGATGTATTCCTTCGAGGACAGGGGGGGCGAGAGCGTTTCCCTGCGTCCCGAGGCCACGGCGGGAGTGGCGAGGGCGGTTCTCGAACATAACCTCCTTCGGGAAAACCGCTCCAAATTCTTCGCCCTGGGACCCATGTTCAGGCGGGAAAGACCCCAAAAGGGGAGGCTCCGCCAGTTTCATCAGCTGGACGTCGAGGCCTTCGGGGACCCCGGCCCCCAAATCGACGCCGAGGTCATGGATTTTCTTCTGACTTTTTTGAGGGGCCTGGGTCTTTCGGACCCGATCCTCTCCCTGAACTCCCTCGGTTGCCCGGAGTGCCGTCCCGCCTTCCGGAAAGAGCTCGCCGAATACCTTCTCTCCCGCGAAGCCTCCCTCTGCCCCGACTGCCGAAGAAGGCTCGCGCTTAATCCCCTGAGGGTCCTCGACTGCAAAAACCCCGGTTGCCGGGAGGTCGCGGCCGGGGCCCCCAAAATCGTCGACCGCCTCTGCCCCGCCTGCGTCCTCCACTTCCGGGGGGTCATGGACTCCCTTGCCGTTCTGGGACGGGACTTTTCGCTCGATCCCTTCCTCGTCAGGGGTTTGGATTACTATTCCCGCACGGCCTTCGAAGTGGCGCACCCGGGCCTCGGCTCCCAAAACGCCGTCGCGGGGGGCGGCCGCTACGACGGCCTCGTCGCCGCCCTGGGGGGCCCCGACACCCCGGCCGTGGGTTTCGCGGTCGGTCTGGAGCGGCTGGCGCTTCTCCTGTCCGAAAAGGCCGAAAAAGATCCCCTTCCCGAAACCCCGGGCCCGCGCTTCTTCCTGGCCGTCCTTTGCCCCGAAGCCGTCGAGACCGCCTTGCGGCTTCTCGGGACCCTGAGGAAAAAAAACTTTTCCTGCGAGTGCGACTGGCGTCCGGGGAGCCTCAGGAGCCGCCTGAAAAGGGCGGACAAGCTCAAGGCCGAAAAGGCGATAATGCTCGGCGAACGCGAACTCGCCCTCCGACTGGCGACCGTTCGGGACCTTTCCGACGGGAGCCAGCGGGAAGTGCCCCTGGACGCGCCGGCCGAAGACTTTCTTTAGAACCCCCCTCCCCGCCGCGCGGCTCCGCGGGCCGGGGGACTTCCCCGCCCGGCCGGACGCCCTTCGAACCGTTCCCGTCCCGTTCCGGACCCGATTCTCCCGAAAACACCGCCGAACCGGGAAAATCCCCCTCGGATTTTTCCCCAATCGAACCCCGAAAGGCTCTTTTTCCATGCTCGAACCCATCACAGGCCTCCGGCGCACCCACCTCTGCGGGGAAATAACCAAGGACCTCCTGGACAGGGAAGTCACCATCGCGGGCTGGGTGCAGCACCGCAGGGACCACGGGGGACTGGTGTTTTTGGACATCCGGGACCGCACGGGGCTCGTGCAGACCGTCTTCAACCCCCAGGAGGACGAGGAGACCCACAGGAAGAGCCGCGACGTCCGGGCCGAATACGTCCTGGCCCTCCGGGGCAGGGTGAGGCCGCGTCCGGACGACATGATAAACCCCAAGCTCCCCACGGGAACCGTGGAGGTCTTCATAAGGGAGCTCCGGGTCCTGAACACCGCCAAGACCCCTCCCTTCCCGATAGAGGACGAGACCAGGGTCTCGGAGACGGTCCGCCACAAGTACCGCTACCTGGACCTGAGGCGCCCCAAGGTCCAAAGCCTTTTCTTTCTCAGGGACAAGGCCGTGAAACTCACGAGAAGTTATTTCGCGGACAGGGGTTTCGTCGAGGTGGAAACCCCGGTTCTCACGAAATCCACCCCGGAGGGGGCAAGGGATTTTCTCGTCCCCTCGAGGCTCAGTCCCGGGTCCTTCTACGCCCTCCCCCAGTCCCCCCAGCTCTTCAAACAGCTCCTCATGATGGCCGGTTTCGACCGCTACCTGCAGGTGGTAAAATGTTTCCGGGACGAGGACCTCCGGGCCGACCGCCAGCCCGAGTTCACCCAGGTGGACCTGGAACTCTCCTTCGCCGACGAGAACGAGATAATGGAGATCCTGGAGGGTTACGCGGCTCTCCTTTTCAAGGAGATCGCGGGGATCGAACTCGCCCTTCCCCTTCCCGTTCTCCCCCACGCCGAAAGCATGCTCCGCTACGGCACCGACAGGCCGGACCTCCGCCATGACCTCGAGATTCGAGACGTTTCGGAGGTTTTCCGGGCCTCCGGGGCCAGGGTCTTCCGGGACGCCCTCGGGGCCGGGGGCGTCATAAGGGCCCTCAACGCCCCCGGCTCCGCCGCGGTTCTCACCCGCAAACAACTGGACGATTTGGTCGATCTCGCCGTTTCCCTCGGGGCCAGGGGCCTCGCCTGGATAAGGATCCAGGGGGAAGACTGGCAGGGCCCCATAGCGAAATTTTTAGCCCCGGGGGAAAAGGAAAACCTCGCCGAAACCCTCGCCCTCCGAAGCGGCGACATCGTCTTTTTCGGGGCCGACAAGGCGGAGGCGGTGGCCCCGGTCCTGGGGCACGTGAGGCAGAAGCTCGCGTCCCTTCTGAATCTGATCCCCGAAAACGTCTTCAAACCCCTCTGGGTCACGGACTTTCCCATGTTCGAGTGGAGCGAGGAGGAAAAGAGACTCGTCTCCGCCCACCACCCCTTCACGGCCCCCCGGGACGAAGACCTCCCCCTCTTGGAGACTTCCCCCGAAAAAGTCAGGGCCAGGGCCTACGACCTCGTGGTGAACGGCTCGGAGGCGGGAGGGGGTTCCATCAGGATCCACCGTCCGGACGTTCAGGCCCGGGTCTTCAAGGCCCTGGGACTGGACGAGGCCGAGACCCGCGACAAATTCGGCTTCTTTCTCGAGGCCCTCGAGTACGGGACCCCGCCCCACGGCGGCTGCGCCTTCGGGTTGGACCGTCTGGTGGCCCTCTTGGCGGGGGCCGAATCCATAAGGGAAGTCATAGCCTTCCCCAAGACCCAGAAAGGCGTCTGCCTTCTGACCGACGCCCCGGGTCCCGCGAACCCCGGACAGCTCAAGGAACTCGCCCTGAAAACGGCCGCCAAAACGGAAGCCGGGGCGAAATCCCGGGCCGGGACGGGAGCGGAAACCAAAAGCGACACCGCCGCGGGGGCGGGCGCGGAAGAGAAGACCTGAGCCGGGAAAAGCCCCGGGGCGGAAAGGGACTCCGAAAAGAGGGCCCCTCCCCCCCCTTTGGCCTTCCGGCCCCGTCCCTCGCCCCCGCCGGGATTTCCCCCGCGACTAACCCCAA
>JAITKT010000285.1 GCA_031278225.1 Deltaproteobacteria bacterium | reverse complement strand
GGTTCCGGCCCGGGCTTCCCCGGAGCTTTCCCCGAAGCTTCCCCCGGAACTTCCCCCGACCCTTCCGACGGAACTTCCCCCGACACTTCCGACGGAACTTCCCCCCGTCTTTCCGAACGGGTCGGCTCCCGGGACTTTGCCAAGGGGGCTCCCCGACTTTGACGCCGGAGAGTTCCAATCGTCGTCCGCGGACTTGGGCCTCACGAAGGGCACCGACGGGTCGAAAAGAACCGGTCTTTTCTTTTGGCCTTTTCGGGTGACCCAATCGGTCGACTCCCGGCCCGAAGGGGTTTCGCCCCCGGGAGTCGCGGTCGCGGCGGTCCCCGGGGTTCGGGAAACGGTTTTTTCCGCGGGGGCGCCGCGGGCGGCGAAGGGGGTTCGGGAGGCCGCGGGGTCGCGGGGCGCGGGCCCTTTCCCGAAAGCGGCTCCCCCCGGACGGGCGGGGGGTTCGCCGGGGAGATTTTTCGGGGTTTCTTCCGGAAGGTCCTCCGGAAAGTCGTCCGGGAAATCGTCCGGAAAATCGTCGGGAAATCGGCCGGGGAAGTCGCGGGTGGCGCGGTTGTCCGGGGAAGTTTCGGGGGCGGGTTTGGGGGGAAGCGCGGGAGCGATTTCCGCGAAACCCAGCTCCTCGACGTAGGACAGGTACTCCAGGGCCAAAAGGGCGAGGAGGCCGGGGTTCTCGGAAGGGGGGTCCGTCATTCGAGGGAAACCGCGAAGTCGGTGACGACGTAGATGGGGAGCTTGTCGATCCAAAGGACGCCCGAAAAAACGAGGGTCCCCGAGGCGGGATCCGAGCGGGTGACCGAAAGGGAAAGGACGGACTCTTTGTTCGCGGGAAGGATCTGTCCCCGATAGAGCCAGGAGTGGGGGGTGTCGGGAACGGGGGCGAGGAATTTCGCGCCTTCGATTTCCGACGGGGGGACTTCCGGCCTGAACTTGAGGCACAGAAGAACTTTCGCGGCCTGAAAGAAGGCCTCCAAACCCAGGGAACCGGGAAGGACCGGATCCCCCGGGAAATGGGCCCAGAAGAACCAGGCGTCCGGATCTATCGCGGTCTTTCCCCGGATTTCGTTTAAATCTTCCGGTGCCCGGGAGGCGTCCCAACTCACCTCGTCCAGGAGGCGCCAGCGGCCCTTGGGCCAGGGGGCCCCTCGGGGGTATTTCCGGATCGTTTCCCTCGCGCCCGCTCCGTCCCGGGAAAGCCCGAAACCGGCGGGAAGCCTCACTCCCTGTTGTTTCGCGAGGTTTTCCGGGGAGAGAAAGCCGAAGTGGGTCTTCCCCTCGTAAACGGTCTTTCCTTCCGCGGTGACCCGGAAATCGTAGTGCTGGATGGTCATGTCCCCCAGAACGCTTTTTCTCGTCAGGGAACAGACGGTCGCGAATTCGAGATCCGCGCCTCCCCGGAAAAGGTCCCGCGTTCCGGTGAGGACCGCCTCGCCCCCGAGGTTTCTGAAGCGCATGGGCTCCTTAAAGGGTATGGAACTTCCCATGAAGGTCGCCAAAAAGCCGCAGGGCTGCAGGGCGATTTCGTTCGCGACGGCGTAGGGGAGAAGACTTCCCTCCCCCGCGTCGCGGTGAATCCAGGAGTTTCCGTCGAGAAGGACTGAGGCCGCGAGGGTGGATCCCACCCGGACCTCTCCGACCTCTCCCTTCAAAACGACCGCCTCGTCCAGGAAAGAGTAGGGTTCGTAAGGAAGTCTCGCGAGGAAAAAGTCGTCGAAACGGGAGAATCCGGGTCCCAGGACCGGGGAAAATTTCCCGTCCTTTATGGCCCTCACTTCCTCTTTCCCGAACCTCGCGACGACCCCCTTGGAAGAGAATGTTCGAAGGGCGGACGTCCGCGGGGCGGATGTCCCCGGGGAGGACGTCCGTCGCCCGGACGCGCTCGGGGCCGGGGCGTCTTTCCCCGGTCCCTCCGCGAAAACGCCCGGGGACTCGGTGATTCCCGCGCCCGCTTTCGCGGACGAAGCCCCGATTTCGCCCTTGGCTTCGGGGACGATTTCGCCTTTGGTTTTGCCCTTGGCGGCGGCCGCGTCGTCGGATTCGACGGCGCCCTTGGTCGCGCGCCCGGACGCGGAGGGGATTTCGGCCCCGGTTTCGCTCCCGTTTTCGCCCCCGGTTTCGCTCCCGTTTTCGCCCCCGATGTCCCCCCCGGGTTCGCCGACGGGTTCGCCGGCGTCCTCGGAAAGGTCGTCTTTCCGGAAATTTTCGTACCATTCCTTCCAGGAAGGAAATCCCTCCCGGGTTCCCGGGGCTTCCCCGGGAGTGTCCGTCGCGTTCGAAGTTTCCGAAGCGTCCGAAGTTTCAGCGGATCCCCGCGCCATCGCGGGCGATCCCTTGCCGAGGAGTTCCTTCAGGGCCGCGAAGTCTTTCCGGGTCGCGCCGCTCAGGACGAGAGCCATGTCGGTCACCTCGGCGATGGGTTTCCCGTCGGCCCACATTATCGCGTCGGCCACGGCCGCGGGCTCCGCGGGGGCCTTCACGGGTCTTCCGGGCTTTTTCGCGGAGCGGGGTCCCCGGCCCTTTTTCAGGAAAACCAGCTCTTTCACGTGGACGTCGTAGGCCACGGAACGGGTGCCGGGGGTCACCTGGCCCCTGCATTTGAGCGAAGCGGCGATTCCCGTCGCGGGGACGAAGGCGTTTTCGGGGTCGCGGCCGATCCATCCCAAGCTCAAGAGATAAAGCCTCAAAGTTTGGAGGGACGCGTCGTACATGAGGGTACCCGGCATGACCTCGTCGTCCTTGAAGTGGGAAACGAGAAACCAGGCCTCGGGATCGATCGCGGCCTCGGCCCTTATGAAACCTCCCCCGTAAAAACCCCCCTCCCTGTCGATCAGGGAGACGGAGTCCAGGAGGGCCAGTTTTCCCGAGGGGATCGTGACCTTGGAGGGGTCGGGGCCCCCGTCGTCGTAGCCGAAGGGGGAGAAATCCCCCGCCCTCGCGAGGGCCAGGTCCCCGGGCCCGAGGGACCTCGGGTAAGAGAAGGAGTCGGAGCCCGCCGGGCCGGCGGAGCCCGCGGCTCCCGTCGTTCCGGAGGCGCGGCGGCCGCGGGCGGGGGAGAAAATCTCCTCCCCGGGCGAGAAGGGGACGGCGTCCGGGTCCGTCTCGGCCGCGGGTTTTCTTTCCGTTTCGAGAACGGGGGCGTTCAGGCCCTTGCCCGAGGCGAGGACCGCGGGGGAGAAGAATCCCGCGACCCCGTTTCTCATGGTGAGAAGGGGTTTGCCGGCGACGGTTCCGTCGAACTCGAAACGGAACATTCCGGACTCCCCGTGCCGGAAGAATTTCAGGATTCTTATCTCGTAACGGGCCCTTTCCCCCGCCGTCGGGGGGTCCCGGTGGAAGGTGACCTCGGCGTCGAGGAGCCTGTAGAGGCTCAGGCCCTTCGTGCCGTAATCGGCCCCGAGCCAGGCGCAGAGCATGAGGTCCGCCTGACCGGATTCTATGGCCATTCCCGGGGTGAGGCGATTGTTGTCCAGATACCAGCCGTCGGTTCTGACGTCGTGTTCCGTGACGATGGACCCCGGTCCGAAGCTCTTGGGCGTCCCGGTCATGGAAAGAACCCTGTCCACGAGCATCAGGGGTTCCAGGGGGAGCCTCACCCTGGAGGGAAACGAGTCCGCGAGGGCGAACTCTTCCCCGAAGACGTCGGCTATCTTTCCCCCCGCGAACTCGAGGCATTTGTCCCTGTCGAAGAGGACCGGGGTCCCGTCGGGGGTCCCTTCGGGGGTCCCGTCGGA
>JAITKT010000086.1 GCA_031278225.1 Deltaproteobacteria bacterium | reverse complement strand
GATTGTTGAGAAAAAAGAGCGGGCGCGAAAATTACAAAAAAAAAACGTCCCGCGGGGGCGATTGCCCCCCCCGGAAAACGCGCGTCGCGCGGCGGATGGTTCCCTCGGGCAAAAGAGCGAACGGGAACGCGGATTGGAAAAACCAACCCCCGCGCGCGGGAAGGCTTTTCGAATCGTTTCGAATGGCGCCTCGGGAAACCCGAAATCAAAGGTTTCGCGGGAAAACCCCTCGTTCGGCGGGCAAAAAAAAAGCTCTCGGATCAAAAGCGGGAACTTAAAAAAGTGGTTTTAAAAAGAACGCCGGACGATCGGGACGATCGGGGGGGAAACGGAGGGCCCGGGATTCGAAAACCGCGTCCCGTCCCGCGATTTGACCCGAACGCCAAAGAACGGACGGCCCGCGACGCCGGCTTCGGGACGTCGCCGGATTTTACCCCAAAAGGGGGTTTTTCGCAAGGACGAGGCCTCTTCCCGGCTTCTCGCGCGCCTCTTCGGAAGCGCTTTCGAAGAGACGCAATCTTGATTATCATGACCGAATCATCGCTCATTTTATCAAAAACGAAGTAACATTAACCAAACAACGCCGCGCGAGCCGTCAAAACGATTGCCGAAGCGCGTCGATTCCCGTCTTTCGCTCGTTTTCCCGCGAAACGGGAATTCGGAAAGTTCGGCGAAAAGCGCGCGGACGCGGTTTCGCGAGCGCTGGTTTCGCGGGCATTCGCCCATCCCCCTCCCCGCGTCGAATTTCATGAAAATCCCGCCCGTTTCGGGAAAACCGGTTCTACTCTTCTTTCGCCGCCAGCGACAAGCGAATCTTTCTTTGTCCCGGGAGGAGATAGAAAAACCCGTAGGTCAAAACGATGAGCGCGACGCAAACCTCGGCTCCGAAAAACACCACCCGGTACCCGCCGAACCACCCGGCGAGGAAGCCCAGAATCATCGCCCCGGAACCCGTGCCAAAGTCGTAGCAAACGAAGAAGGTCGTGACGCTGACCGACCTCCCGGAGTGGGGGACGGAACCGATGGCGAGGCTCTGGATGGACGGAAAGAGAGAACCGATGGCGAAACCGTAAATGACGGCCGCGGCGTAATACGCGAAGGGGTGGACGGGCCTCGCTCCGAGAAGGAGGGCGAAAGAGACGAACAGGAGAAGGGTCGCGGGAGGAATGACCGCGCGGTCGCCCTTGCGGTCGTAAATTTTCCCCGTCAAAAGCCTCGCGACGAGGGTGCCGGTCGTCGAAACCAAAAAGAACGCGGCCGCTCCCGGAAGCTTGGCGTTTTCGGCGTAAACGGCGAGAAAGGCGCTCACGGAGGAGATCGCGATCCCGTAGAAAACGGCCAGGGCGGCGGCCGGAAAGGGCCTCCTGTCGAGGCGGAAGCGTTCCGTCTTCGGGGTCGCGGGGACGGGAAAAAACACTTTTATCCCGGGAATGGTAAGGGTTATGGCGGCCGCGGTCAGACCGAAAAAACTCACGGCGGAAAACATGAACCCGAAACCGGCTTTCTCCGCCGCGAATATGCCGACCAGGGGGCCCAGGGCCATGGCCGCCGTGCTTCCGAGACCCAGATAGCCCAAACCCTCGGCCATGCGGGAAGGGGGAATGATCTCCGACGCTATGGTCACGATCATGGTGGAGGTCACCCCGAAACCGGCCCCCTGGAGAAGTCTCGCCGCGACGTAAGAACCGGTGGAGTGAATCAGAAAAAAGAAGAGGGTCCCCACCGCGGAGGTCAAAAGGCCGAATCGGACCGCCCTGACCGCCCCGAAGCGCTTCGCGACCTTGGTCGACAACAATCTGAAAACTATGGAAAAGACCGTGAAGGACCCTATGACGAGGCCTATTTCCGTCTCCGGGCAGCCTTCCGCGGTCAGATACAGGGAAAGCGTGGGGAGAAGCATGAAAAACCCCATGAAGTTCGTGAAATTAACGAACAACAAGGTGACGAAAAGCCTTGACCACAAAACGTTTTCGTTTCGGGGAACGTATGTCGTTTCTTCATTCGCTGATGATTCGAAGACCATGGCGGCACCTTCAATCGGGCAAACATGTTTTGGAGACGAAACAGATTAGCCCGGATTCGGGATTGCCGCAAGGCGGGGGCCGACGCGCGAACGCGACTCGGGGCTTCGAACGCTCGAAAGAGATTCGTCCGTCCCCGAGGCTCCTCCCCAATCCCGGTCCCGGCACGCCCGGCCCCGACCCGGCGTTTTTCCCCAAAACCCCCCGGGACGCCCTCCCCCGCGCCGCCGGGGGCTCTCGAGGTAAAGCTCGAGGGCGAAGGCAAAAAAAGCCGAAGGTTATTCTAAAGTTACCGGGAATCCTTCCGATAAGAATGGCGTGAGGGTGCCGCGCGATCCGCGCCGGCCGTTTTCCGACCGGGAAAGTCCCCTCCGGAGGTGAAACATGTTGGTGTCAAGCGATTTTTTGGCGTACGCGACCAGAAAGAAAGAGAATGACAGGAAAGGCTCCCCTCTCGTCAACGCCGCGCTGAAATCCTCCCCCGGCGGAAAGGAAAAGGCGCCTCCCGTGGAGCCGGAAAACGCGAGGGAAAAAGAGAAGAAAAAGGAAGAGGCCGTGGATTATCTGAACGACAAGCCTTCCACCCTGAACGTGATTCTGTGACGGACGGACTCTCGATTTCAACGTCTCCGCGTCGCGCTCACTCGTTCACGTACCAGAGGTCCGTCTTCACTTCTTTGAACTTGCCCGCCGAGCCGATGGCGTCGGCGTAGAGTTGTATTTGTTTCCGGTAGGGTCCCTCGTTTTTAGGTTTGTTCAGTTTGTAATCCAAAACGTGGCCGACGACATTGTCTTTCGCGTAAAAAAGGTCCACCACCCCGACGAGGGTGACGGGCCCGCGGCCGAATTTGTCTTTTTTCAATTTAATCCAAAGCGGCCACTCCTTCCAGACGATGCCCCCGTCTTTCATCGCTTCCCGAATGTCCCTCCCGAACTCTCCCTCCTGAAAATCCAAGGCTCTTCGCGCGAGACGCGAAATTTCCGCCTCGGAGGGGTTGTAATTGAGCCCTTTGGAGATCTCTCCGAAAAGCTCGAGGTATTCGTCCAAAGATTTGGAAAAGTCCGTCGATTCCATGACCGCGTGAAACAAAATTCCCTTGTCCCGGGGATCCATGCCGCCACCGCGGCGCGTACGAGGTTCGGGCGATGCATTTTTCAGTTCCTTTTCCCGCTCGACGAAATCGAACGCGTCGGTGTCCGAAAGTTCGTCGTCGGTCACCGTCTTGACTTCGTCCGCGGCGGGCGCCGGAATCTCGTCCTTCTCCCTGGACGCGAAGTCCCGGGCGTACCCGGTGACGGTCGAGTATGACTCTTCGGGCTCGGGAAGGGGCGACAGCATCTCTTTCCGGGGATAGAAGTCCGGTTTGGGTTCGCCCGAGACCCTTGGAAATTCCGGGATCTTGGCTCCCCTCACGAAATCCTCTTTTTCCGTGTCTTTTCGGGAATAAACGCTTATCGCATCTTCATTCGCGAGTCCGGAGGCTTTGACCGCGGCGAGCCAACTTTTGTCGTATGGATCTCCATCGGCTTTTGTTTTTTCGTGAAAATGTCCGGAGAGGACCAGATGCTCCCGGGCTCTGGTGGCCGCGACGTAGAAGAGCCTTTTGTACTCGGCCAGCTCGGCGGCTTTGTGTTTTTCCGCGATGTCCGAGAAGTCTTCCGTATCGTATGAGCCCGGCCATCCCTCGGGAGTGAATTTCACCGAAAACTCGCCGTCGTCGTCAATCAGGACGGAACCCGTGCGATTTTGTGGTTTGAAATCCGCCTCCGCCACGATGACCACGGGAAACTCCAGACCTTTTGACTTGTGAACGGTCATGATTTTCACGGCTTTGGCGGCGGTGTCATCGAGATCCGATTCGTCCCCGCCGTCGTCGGAACTATCCTCCCGACCCCCGCCAAAACCACCCGCCCCCTCCTCGTCTTCGGAGTCCCCGGTGGAATGTCCGCCGTCTCTCAAATTTCTCAAGTATTCCCCCGGGCTCAAAGGGGTTCTTTTGTTCTTCAGGGGGAAATCCTTGACGAGTCCCAGGAAGTTTTGGATGTTTTTGACCCTATCGAAAGAGGGTTTGTCCTCTTCGAAAACCATGGGGATGAGACCCCTTTCTTCAGCGACGAACTCCATCAGGCGCCCGGGATGGATCTTTCCCGCCAGGGGTCTCATGGCCCCGAGAAGCTCCCGGACTCGTTTCAAAGTCAGAAGATGCTCCGACGGAATGTCTTCGGGAAACTCCCGCGACGGGGCGGAAAAATAATCTTTCAAGCGGGGCGGAAAACCGTCTTCGTCGGAGAGGACCAGTTTGTCCAAGACGTCCGCCGGAACGGGGCCCGCGGGAGAAAGAAGCAGAGTGGCGAGATTAAGGTCTTCCTCGAGACCGGCCAAATAGAGATAAGTCGCGGCAAGGCCGCGGACCGCCGGCTCCTGGAAGGTTCGCGTCCCCTTGACGGTGTGACAGGGGTAACCGCCGGCTTTCAAGGCGGCTTCGTAAACGTCCGCGTAGCTTTTCCTTCTCAAGAGTATGGCCACGTCTCCCGGGGTCGGCAAACGCGGGACCTTCGTCTCTTCGTCCGGAATCAAAACGCCCGCCGTCCCGTCGAAAAGTTCGTCCAAATAGCGGACGAGGATTCTCGCCTCGAGCGTCTTCCTGGTCGCCGTGTCGGCTTTTTCGGCGGAATCTTTGTCCAAAGTCAGGACCCTCACCGGCGGGCCTTCGTAGCAAAGGTCTTTGTGATGTTTTTGGGGCTTAAAACCTTGATCTCCCAGGTACCCGGAGAAAAAGGCGTTGAAAAATTCGACGAGCCTTCCGCCGGTGCGGTAGTTGGTGTCCAGATTGCGCTCCCCGCCTTCGGGGCCTCCGAGTTTTTCGCTCAAATCGCACATGATGGAAGGCTCGGACGCCCGGAACCCGTAGATGGACTGCTTGGGATCCCCGAAAACCCTCAGGGTCTGGGGGCCGGTCTTGAAATCGATGAGGGAGAAAGGAAGGGGAGCCTCATCCGGTTCCCTCACAATCAAACCCAGGAGATCCGCCTGAAGTCTGTTGGTGTCCTGGAACTCGTCAATGACGATTAACTTCCGTCTGTCGTGCTCTTCGCCCCTGATTTCAGGACGCTCGAGAAGGATTTTTCTCGCCAAAAACAAAAAATCGTCGAAATTTATTTTTCCCCTGCCCAAACGTCTTTCGAGCAAAAGTTTGGGGAGAAGCTTCGAAATGTTTCCGAGCCTAACTTTCGCGTATTCGGTTGTTCTCGTCTCGCCGTCAAAGTATTGAATGAGCGAGTGAAAGCCGCGCTTGAGAGTTTCTTTCAGGGATTTGACCAAATCTTTTTGGCCATGGGTGATTGATCTTAATTTCTTGAAATGGAGAAATTTTGTAAGAAAAGCGTTTAAAGACAAACCGGTGACGCTGGACGAATCAGGGTGGTTATTTAAAAACGCGTCGACATCATCCAGGAATATGTCCGCTGGTTTAATCAACTTTTCACGATCATAGTTATTGTGGCGGAATTGTTCGATAAAACCCGCCAAAGATTCGCGAAGTTCGCGCGTCAATTCGAGTGGAAGAGCGAGCGGGGGCGCCTTTTTGGGCACGATTTCCATAAGACCCCAGGCGCTCATGCGTTCCGTCATTTTTTTTAAAATTTCCGAGACCGAATTGTGGCCCGATCGGAAGGGCATGAACCGAAGCAGGCCCGACAAATCCGGATTTTCGTTTCCCGTCATTTCGGCCAGGACCTCCGGAAAATCGGCCTCTTCCTCCTCGGGCGAATCCACGTCCAAACCCAAAGGGAGCCCCAGGGTCCAGGCGGATTTGGTCAAAAAGGAAAAGGCGTAGCCGTGAATGGTGCCGATTTCGGAATTTCCGAGTCTCCTGATTTCCCTGGACCAAAAGACGTTGTCCCCGTGATCCCCGGCCCCCCTCAATCTCGTCCGAAGGCCCGCCAAAAGTCTTTCCCGCATCTCCCCCGCGGCTTTTTCGCTGAAGGTCAGGGCGAGGACGTCCGTCACGCT
Organism: Deltaproteobacteria bacterium; assembly: GCA_031278225.1. Taxonomy (GTDB): domain Bacteria; phylum Desulfobacterota; class Desulfarculia; order Adiutricales; family Adiutricaceae; genus JAITII01. Next base: position 405 of record JAITKT010000086.1, on the reverse strand, counting down.
TCTGTTTTCCATGTCCTTTTCCAGAAACCTCAGGATGTACTCGACGAGGGTCTTGGTTTTCCCGGTTCCGGCGCCGGCAACGACGCTCATGTTTTCGGAAAAATTCAGGACGGACAGCTGAGACTCGTTGAACTCGTCCGCGTCTTCTTTTCGAACTTCCGGGTTTTCGGCGCTTTCTGACATTTGGGATCTTTCGTTTTCTTTTTTCATCTCGGGTCGGTTTGGGGTTGATCCGCGAGGGGGCAAACCGACGCGTGAGGGCAATACGCGCATTTGGCGTTGGCGGGAAAGGGCCTCAGGTCTCCGGTTCTCATCTTGGCGTAAATTTCGGAAAAAATCGACTTGAGCTTGTCAAGCAGAGGGAACATGTTTTCGTAAGAAACCGCGGGGTCTTTGTCCTTGGGG
>JAITKT010000422.1 GCA_031278225.1 Deltaproteobacteria bacterium | reverse complement strand
CGGAAAGCCCCGGGCGCCCCGATTCGTTTATCCGCGTCCGGGCCTTCCCCGAAGCGGCTTTCGGGGATTCCCCGGCCGACCGGTCCCCCTTCGGCCTCCCGCGCGGGCTTCGAACCCTCGCGTTTAAGGTGATTGCGATGGCACTCGAGAATTCGGAATTGAGCGAAGAGACCAGGAAAAGCGTTCTGGATTGGTGTTTTTCCGTCTTGAAGGCAAAGCTCGAGAAGAAAAAAGTTCCCGAAGGGCCCGCCCTGGAAGGGAACGGCACCGTTTTCGTGACACTGAAGAGAAACGGCAAACTCAGGGGCTGCATCGGAAACTTTTCTTGGGACAGACCCCTGAAGGACATGATACGGGACATGACCGTGTCCGCGGCCTTCGGGGATCCCAGGTTTCCTCCCCTGTCCCTCCCGGAACTGGAGGGCCTGGAGATCACGATTTCGGTGCTCTCTCCCCTGGAGCCCCTCAACGACCTGAACGACTTGGTCATCGGAAGGGACGGGCTCTACATCATACACCCCGGGGGAAGAGGGGTCCTGTTGCCGGTGGTGGCCGAGGAGCAGGGCTGGGACGCCCGGGAGTTCGCCGAGCACACTTCGATCAAAGCCGGCTTGAATCCCCAGGCCTACAAGGACAAGAACGCCAGGCTCATGGTCTTCACCGCCCCCGCCTTTTCCAGCGCGGATTACGAATGACGTTTTTTTTGAACGCGCCCCCCGATTTTCCCGAAAAAACCTCAAAATCGAGTCCCGGAAACGGAATCCGGAATCGGATCGCCGATGTTCGCGGTCGACTCCGCGGTTCGTTTCGGAACCCGGGCGATCCCCCTTCGCGGTCAACGGGACGTCCCCGAAATACGCCTCGTTTCCGACCGGGGGGAGATTTCCCCCCCGAAAAAAGAGTCGTCTCCGACTCGGGGAGAGGTCCCGGGAACCCCGCCGCTTTCGGTCGGACGAGGCCCGCCGGGAACGGATTTAGCGTCCAGAACGGCTTTGGGAAGCGGTTTTCGCGGTTTTTCGGGAAATCGTTTCGGCAATAATCACGGGAGAAATCGAATGATCGAGAAAAGAACCATGGGAAAGACGGGAGAAAAGGCCTCAATCCTCGGATTCGGCTGCATGCGTCTTCCCCAGAACGGGCCCAAGCCCAGCGACATAGACCACGACCTCGCCACCAAGATGCTCCGCTCCGCCATAGACGCCGGGGTGGACTACGTGGACACGGCTTTCTCGTACCACAGTTCCGGGGACAGAAACGTGCCCGGGGCCAGCGAACCTTTTTTGGCTCACGCCTTGAAGGGCGGATATCGGGAAAAGGTCAAGCTCGCCACCAAGTTGCCCACTTGGCTTGTGGAGAGTCTCGCCGACATGCACAAGTTCTTGGACATGCAACTGAAATCTTTGGACACTCACCGCATAGATTATTATCTGGCCCACAACCTCAACCGGGGAGTGTGGGAGCCAATGTTGAAGCACAAGATACGGGAGTTTTTCGACGAGGCGGAAAAAGACGGGAGGATTCGGCATCCTTCCTTCTCTTTCCACGACGACTTCAAACTTTTTAAAACCATCTTGGAAAGTTACGACTGGCGCATGGCCCAGGTCCAGTACAACTATCTGGACACCGAATTTCAGGCGGGGAGAGAGGGCGTGAGGCTGGCGGCCAAAAGAGGCGCGGCGGTGGTGGTGATGGAGCCCATGCGGGGCGGCTTTCTGGTGAAATACATGCCCGAGAGCCAGGAAAGGGTCCTGAAGGCCCGAAGGCCGGACTGGTCTTTGGCGGCCTGGTGCCTGAACTGGCTCTGGAATCAGCCGGAGGTGAGCACGGTTTTGAGCGGCATGTCCGACATGGCCCAGACCGAGGACAACCTCAAAACCGCCGCGGCTTACGGAAGCGGGACCTTTGACGAATCCGACGAGGAGGCCCTGTCGGTGGTTCTCGAGTATTTCCGAAGCAGAATGGAGTTCAACTGCACCGCTTGCGGCTATTGCCTTCCCTGTCCCTCCGGGGTGGACATCCCCAAAAATCTCAACTTTCTCAATCAGCGAAACTTCTTCGATTCGCGGGAAGCCAAGGACAGATGCGGGTTTTTCTACGGATTGCTGGTTTCCCCTTCCGAGAGGGCGAGCGAATGCGTCGGCTGCGGCGAGTGCGAGGAGAAATGCCCGCAGCGCATCCCCATAAGAACGGCCCTCGAGAAGACGGCCGCGACCTTCGCACCCGCGTGACGGGGTCCGCGCGGGGCTGAATCGAATGTTTTCCCGCCCAAAAATTAATTTCGCGTTTTTTTTCGTCCGGGCCAAATCCGGCTTTCCCCGCGGAAACGCGTCGATTGGCGGGGGGAGCCGGAATGATCGCGGACCGGTCCCAAAAAATCCAAACATTAGTTATGATAATCTGAAATAACTTAATTTAACAGTATATATATTGAAAATATCCTTCGTCCGGAATGGCCGGAATGGGAATTTCACACGCGTATATTTGTTTCGCGAAATCTCCATGTCGCTTTAAAACCTTGATATTCGGTCATTTCCGCCCCGAAAATCACGGGTTGCCGGCCGGGGCCCGCCCGGATTCGAAAAATGTTCCCCCGGACGCCGCCGGATTTTTGTTTTTTTTATTGATTTATTAAAGTTTGTTTGGCATAATTGTCGGGAGATTTTTCATCCTTCGAAGAGCGCTCCCGTCGGAGAGCCGTCATTTTAAATCGGAAGGGTATTTTTCGAGGCTTAAATCCCTTCCTCGAGCCGAAAAGGGCCGCTCGCCAAGCCGTCCGGCCGGTTTTCCCGGGGAGCGTCCCGACTCTCCTCTTCTTCGATTTTCACGCACTTTCAACCGGACATCATTGTTTTTTGGTGCCACTCCATACGGGGGTGGCTCGGCCCAATGTTTGGGGGGAGGATTTTGAGGCAACCCTCTCTTGTCGCTTTTGGCCGAGGCATCCGTAAACACCACGATACCTCATATTTTTCTTAACAAGGAGAAAAAATGAAAAAATTTCTTGCGTTGGTTTTGGGCGCGTTCGTCATGTCCGCCGCCGTTCCTTCCTTCGCCGCGTCTCCCATCGAGTTTGAGGGAACCTTCAAAACGTCCCACGAGTCCCTCTACAACTTTACGAGGGGGACCTCGG
>JAITKT010000377.1 GCA_031278225.1 Deltaproteobacteria bacterium | reverse complement strand
CCGGTTGCCCGCGATGACGGTTGCCGCGCGAGAAAAGAGAAAAGGGCGCTCCCGTTTTTCCGGCGTTCAAGGCTTTGATGAACCCGCTCTTCGAAATCGGTGGATTTTCCGTATTTCTTTCTTCGACGCCACTCAATGGCGATGGCCGAAAATCCCGGTTTCGCGTTCGCCGGCCCCGGCGCCCGCCCGCGTGTTTTTTCATTGGCCTGCCGCGGCCAAACGATCAAAAACAAAAAAAGCCCCAACCGGACTCGCCAAGCTTGGAAAGTTCCGATTGAGGCCTTGTGTTCAGGCTTCCCCGCGTCGCGTCCGGGGAAACCGGCGCGCGCGCGTTCGCCTTCAAAATTTATTAAAGTTTGTCGCTTACCTCCTGGAGAGAGAGAGAGAGAGAGAGAGAGAGAGAGAGAGAGAGAGAGAGAGAGTGCAATATTCATGCCATTATCTCTCGACACGTCTCCCTCCTTCCGTTCCGTCATGACGACGGGATTTTTTCCGGTAATTTGTGTCATCGCGTGTTTTGTCATGGTTGTTTTCAAAAACGGGCCTTGCCCCCGGACCCGACCGACGGCCAAACTCGCTTTTTCGATTGATTTTCAAACGTTCAATCCGGAGTGACGTCGGCGAATCGGGTTTCCAAACGACACAAACGCCCGTTTCCCGTTTTTTTGTCGCGATTCGAGCGCGACAACGCGAAAAATCGTTCTCGGCTCGCGAAACAATCGCGCCCCGGGAGCGAAAGGAGTGACTCGTGACGGAGGAGTGAGTTGAATGATTGAGGCGGAAGGAAGGTGAGGAGTGTTTGCGGTGACTTCGCGAAAGAAATAAGAATGAAAGTCTTTACGGCTCAGCCACTTTACTAAAAAATTGTCTAAAAAGTCAAATGAGCTTTTGTTGACAATATTTTATGAGACAAAAATTTTTCAGCATGTTGTGGCTGATTAAAATCTTAAACGCCACATTTAGTTCTTTTTGTACGAAGCAACGGCGGAAAAACGTATTTTGCGATGTTTTAAATTTCCTAAAACTTTATCAACTAATACTTGTTTATTGCTTTAAGTTAGTTATAAGTTCTAACTTTATCGCATTATATGTTAATGGTCATTGTCATTCCGAATCGTTTGAATACGACGGGATTCAAACAATTGCCAATTCGGCGGGTTTCTTCCCTCATGACATTCATTCCCGCGGCGCCGCGGTTCGTCCCCGACCGTTTGTTTCATCGAAAACGGACACTTTCAAAACTCCCCGGACATCCGTATAATGCCGTTCGAAGCCGCGTTCCGATCCGACGGCTCCCGGCCGCGCGCCTTGGTTTTCCCGCTTTCGGGCGCTTGGTTTTCAAACACCTCCTCCTTTTTTTGTCCCCGGACTCGAAGCGAAGTTTTCCCGGTGAAACAAATGCCGATTCGCGAAGCCAAACCGACCGAAATACCCGACATACTCGAGATTTGGGAGATCTCCGTTCGCGGCAGTCACTCGTTTTTGAACGAAGACGACATAATCTTCATTCGGGACCAACTGAAAGAGATTCTTCCGGGGCATCGCGGCCTTTTCGTCTGGGAAGAGAATTCCCTGCTTCGCGGCTTCATGGGGTTGTCCGCCAATCGGGACGACGAGGAATCCGTCCTTTACGTCGACATGCTCTTCGTCTTGCCCGAGTGCCAGAACAAGGGCATTGGCACCGCGTTTTTGAATTACGCCAAAAATCGGTCAACCAGGGTGTTTTTGGAAGTCAACCCGGACAATTCATCGGCCGTGAAATTTTACGAATCCCGGGGTTTCGGGTTTTTCCGTCGGAATCCCGATGATCATCCCTTCGGGTTGCCGTATCCCGTGAACGTTTATTCCTGGGAAAAGGACTCTTCCCGATGAGGGCGATTTTCCAAGGCTTCTCCTTTTTCTGATGTTTTTTCGACGATTCGATTTCTCGCGCGATTCTCCCCCCTCGCCCCCCGTTTCGCCGATTCCCCTTCGTTTCCTTCCCGATTCCCACCGCGTTCCGGGCCGTTCGGCCACCAATCCCTCCTTTTTCCCGTCCGATTCCGTCCCCTCTCCCCCCCCGATACCGCCGGAGCTCGTCCCGTTCCGATTCGTCCGTCTTCCGGATCCGCCGCGAACCGGGGAAAGCCCCGATTCCCTTGTTTTGAACTATATTTCCTCAAATCAGTTTTTTATTTTGCCTATTCTTTAGGCTTTAACGGTATTCTTTGCGAAAATAACGAAATTATGATATAAATGAGTCTCGAACCTTGTTTTCTTCCGACCGGGCATCTTAAACACAACATGTGCTCTTTGAGCGGCTTACTCATACCACATGAGCTTGTTATCTTTTCGAACTTCCCCGCCGCCGGCCCGAAAGGTTTTTCCCCGTTCGGACCGCGCTCTCACGCTCTCATCGATTTCACGAGGGGGTTTTGGCGGTTTTCGCCAAAATCGCCGCCTCGCGGGTTCGTTTTCGGCGTCCCGGATTGGGACGTTCGGGTGACGCGAACCCGACATTCAGCCGCGGGAGGTGAAACGGACATGTTTGCCAGAGGCGCGAAGACCGCTTTCGAAGACCCTTTGAAATCCGTTTTGAACAGTTTCGTCCTCTCCCGGGACGCGACCATGACCATCAAACCCGACCTCCTGAACCAACGTCCCGTTTTCCTCGAGGCGGGTTCGGTGGTCTTGGAGGAAGGATCCAAGCTCGTGATAACCCCTTCCGCGACCCCGGTCTCGGAGGACGGGTACTCCATCGTCGCGCCCGTTTTGAAGGTGAAGCTCACGGATAAAAAGGGTTCCTTCGTGAACAAGGCCGAGCTGAGCCTCGACGGCACCGGCGAGCCGGGCGAGGCTTATCTCTTTTGGCGCAGCGACGGCCCCAATGATTACCTCCTGGTTTACCTGAGACCCGGGACGGGAAAGGAGAACCCGGGGTCGGGAATCGAAAGCTCCGAATCCCCGGCGCCGAAATCGTGAGGAACCGGTTTTGAGCCGCGAAAAGACCGTGACCCTCGCCATGGTCCTTTCCGCCGGATTCGGGGAACGCTTGAAACCCTTGAGCCTTTCCCGCCCCAAACCCCTGTTCCCGGTCCTGAACCGGCCCATGCTCGGCCGGTGGTTCGATAAGCTCGCCGCGGCCGGGGTCGGGGAGGTCGTCGTGAACGCCCATCATCTGAAAGAGATGATCGCGGACTTCGTCGGGAGGGAGAGGGAAAAACACCCCGGTCTGACCATCCGCCTGAGCGTCGAGGACGACGTTTTGGGAACCGGGGGAGGCCTCAAGCGGGCCGGCGGCTTTCTCGACAGGACTTTCTATTGCGTCAACGCCGACATCCTGACCGACCTCCGCCTCAAGGACCTCGCGGCTTTCCATTTCGACGGGGAGAAGGACCTGACCCTCGCGGCGCTGGACAACCCCGCCAAAGCCACCGTGAGCGTCGGGGCGGACGGAAGGATCCTGGGCTTCAGGGAGAAGGCGCCCCTCGAAAACGAAACCGCCAAACTCTTCGGGACGGGGGTCATGGTGATGGAGCCGCGGATCCTGGGAAAAATTCCCGACGGGCCCTCGGACATCGTGGACACCCTGAGGGCGGAAGCGGAGGCGGGAAGGGACATGAGGGTTTTCCGACCCCGGAACCCGGAACCCTTCTGGACGGACGTGGGGACCCCGGAGGATTATTACCGCGCGAATCTCGTTTTGAGCCAAGGCATGCGCCATCTTGAGGAAGGGGCCGAGATCCTCGGCGAAACTTCCGGGTTTCTGGTCGCGGAAGCGGGGGCCTTGACCGAGAAGGGCAGCCTCGTC
>JAITKT010000328.1 GCA_031278225.1 Deltaproteobacteria bacterium | reverse complement strand
GGCGGATTCGCTGGCGGTTGATTCCCGGACCGGGTCTTCCCCGGGGGAAGCCCCCGGGGAAGACCCGGAGGGTGATCCGGAGAGAGAGTCGGACGGGGCGTCGGTCGCGCCGGCGGACGCGGGCCCCGAGGCCGTAAACAAAAGGGAAACGTCGCTTCCCCGTTCGTCCGGGGATCCGATGTTTTCCGCGGTCACTCGGGTCCCCGGGTCGTCGTCGGTCGCGGCGGAAGAGTCCGTCCCTTCCCGGGGGACGATTCCGGGGATGGGACGATCGCCGTCGGGAAAGTCGAACTCGTCCGAGCCGAATTCGTAATTCTCGGGCGGGGGGTAGGGGGAGAGCATGGGATGACGGGTGAGGTTTTCCAGACCGTTGGGGGAGAGGTTCATGGGACCGAAGAAGTCGGACTCCCCCGCCAGTTCCGGATCCACCCCCACCATCACGACCCCCGCGGCCCCCACCCTGGACGCCACCATGACCTGCCCGGAGACCGCGGGTTGGACGGAAACCACGCCCGGGACTCCCTTTATCTTTTCCGCGACCATTCTCCAGTCGGAAATGTTGGAGGAGGGTCGAAAGACGGTCACGTGGGGCTGAAGCCCCAGGAGTTTTTCCTTGAGGCTCGTTTCGAAGCCGGCGAGCACCGCGAGAACCACTATCAGAGCCGCCACCCCCAGCCCCACCCCTCCCACCGCGAGAACGGAGATGAGGGAGAGAAGATTGTTTCTTCTTTTGGCCCGGAGATAGCGGAGGGCTATGTGGCGTTCGACGCCCATGAAGGAAATCCTTTTGGGGGGGGAATTGTCGGTTGTCGTTCTCCCCGGACGCCCGGAAGGCCCCGGGGGGCCTTACGGGTGTCCGGGGAGAGGGACGAAAAAGGCCTCGGGGACGCGCGCGTCCGCCGGGAACGCCGGGAACGCGGGATGAAAAAAACCGCGCGGGAAAATTTCGTTAGCCGCGGGGAATCCCGCGGCGGGGGGTTCGCGGGGGACGAACGCGAAACGAACGCGAAGCGCGCGCGAAACGAACGGGCCGCGAACGCGGGACGAACGCGAAAAAAACGCGAAACGAACGGTTGCCGAGCGCGCCGGCGCCCGGAAACAAGGAAGAGGATAAAGTATTTCCCGAATTATGAAAAGCGCCCGAGGGACCGACGGTCCCGAAAAGCCCGGGACCGCGGCGGTGTCCGAACCCGCGGAAGCGTCGGGATGTACCCCCGCTCGCCGGGCAACCCCCCCGGAAAACCGAAAAAGCCCCGGGAGCGGCGTTTTCGCTCCAAAGGCTTTCGGTGTCGGTTTTGGCGGGACCCGTCATCCGGCGGCGTCGGGCGGCGGCGTCGGCCGTTGTCGGGCGGCGTCGGCCGGCTCGGGACGCGGCGCGGCGCGAGTACGGAGGAAGGCTCGGGCGCCCGGGGATCGGCCGCACCCCTCGTTTTCCGGGGACTCGGGCCCGTTTTTCCAAGGGGTTCCGCGCTCCGCCGCCCTTCGGGTCAGGAAAAGTCCGGGTCGGGCCTCATGTGCGGGAACAGGAGAACGTCCCTGATGCTGGGGGAATCGGTCAGGAGCATCACTATCCTGTCTATCCCGATGCCCTCGCCCGCGGCGGGGGGCATGCCGTACATGAGGGCCCTCACGTAGTCCTTGTCGATGAAGATCGACATGTCCGGGTCATCGGAATCGTCGGGATCGTCGGGGACGTCCTCGGGAAGGCCGGTGTCGCCCACCGTTCCGGGAGCGCCCGGGGATGTTTGGGACTCCCGGGCGCCCGCGGTTTCCGGGGCCGTTGGGACCGCCCGGGCGTCCGCGGCCGGCGGCGAGGCGTCGTCCCCGCGGGCGACCCCGGTCCCTTCGGCGGCTTCCCCGGGCGCCGGGGAAAGCGACCCGACGGGCTCGTCCGCGGAGACGGCCCCGGTCTCCGGCCCGGCTTCGACCAAGGTCTCCTGCCCGGTCTCCTGCCCGATCTCTTGCCCGGCCTCGATCCCGGCCTTTGGCCCGGCCTCGATCCCGGCCTTTGGCCCGGCTCGCTCCGTTTGGTTCGTTCGGTCCGCCGGGACGGAAACGGCGGTCGCGGCGGCGGCTCCTTCGGCGTCTCCGGAGTCGGGGGACCCGGTGGACGCGGGGGACTCGGGAGGAGCCGGGGTCGCGGCGTGAACCGCGACCGGCGCCTCCCGCGCGTCACCGGCCCCGGGAGCCGCGGGGGCGGGAGCGCTTTCCGACGGACGGGGGAGGTCCCCCGGGTCCGATGATTCCGGTGATTCGGGTGATTCGGGGGAACCGGAAAGTCCGAGTTCCGCGGTTTTGGCCCTGGCCTGGGCCCGGAACCTTTCGTACTGGTCCAGGGGGTCGTTCAATTCGGAGAAGGCGTTGGCTATTTCCCTCCCGCCCACGAAGAGCTCGAAACGGTCGGTGACGGAGGGGTCGGCCTCGTTTTTTCTCGCGAGGGGGCTTATGTCCGTGGGGTAGGCCGTGACGAAGGTGGGATCCCTTAGTTTCTTTTCCACGGCCTCGTCGAAGATCATCTCCTGGAGCTCCGCGAGGTTCAGGGGACCCTTTTTGTCTAGGTCCTTGTCGAGGGCGCGGAGGAAGTTCCGCGCCGCCTCGGGGGAGTGTTTGGCCTCGGGGGGGGCCCCGCCGATTTCGACGAGGGAATCCCGGAAGGCGATCCTTTTGAAGGGCCTCTGGAAGTTAAGCTTCTCGCCCTGATAGGAGAGCACGGAACCGGCCCAGATCTCCTTTATGAGACCCGTGAGCATCTCCTCGGTCAGCTCCATGAGGTCCTCGTAAGTGGAGTAAGTCTGGTAAAACTCCAGCATCGTGAACTCCGGGTTGTGCTTGACCGAGAGGCCCTCGTTTCTGAAGTTTCTGTTGATCTCGTAGACCTTGTCCAAACCCCCGACGAGGAGCCTCTTGAGGTAGAGCTCCGGGGCCACGCGGAGATAGTAATCCTGTTTCATGGCGTTGTAACGGGTCTTGAAGGGTCTGGCGGAGGCTCCCCCGGGGATGGGATGGAGCATGGGGGTTTCGACCTCCATGTAGCCCCTGTCGTTCAAAAAACGCCTCAGGTAGTCCATGACCCGGCAGCGGATCCGGAAGACCCTCCGGGATTCCGGGCTCATGATGAGGTCCACGTACCTTCTTCTGTGCCTCATCTCCACGTCCATGGAATGAAACTTCTCGGGGAGGGGCCAGAGGGCCTTGGTGACGAGGCGTATTTCCCTCACGTGGAGGGTGAGTTCGTTGGTCTTGGTCTTGAAGACCCTCCCCTTCACGTGAATGATGTCCCCTATGTCCAGGGCCTTGGCCAGTTCCCAGCTCTCGGGGGGGAGTTCGTCCCTGCGGGCGTAGAGCTGCAGGCGGCCGGGGGAGTCCTGGAGGGAGAAGAAGGTCGTCTTTCCGTGGTCCCTTCGGGCCATGAGTCTTCCGCAGAGGCTCGTGTGGAAGTCCAGATGGTCGAGCTCCTCGCGGGTCTTGTCGCCCAGACGCAGGCGCAGTTCCTGGGCCCTGCTCTCCGGCCCGAGCTTGTTGGTGTAGAGTTCCTCCCCCGCGTCCCTGAGCCTCAGGGCCTTCAGAATCTGAGCCTGGATGGCCGGGGAAAGCTTCCTCGCGAAGTCGGGAAGTCTCTCCAGGTCTTCCCGCGTCAAGACCTTCGGCTCGGGCGGATTGGAATTGGTTCCGTCGTCGGATGTTGAGTTCACTTGAACCGGTTCCTCGTCGAATCGTTTGTGGGGTTGAATGCCTGTGAAAACCGAAAACCGGCCCCGCGAAAGCCGCGGGGAAAAAAGTCCCCCGAAAAAAACCGCGAAAGCGGACGCGGACCCCCGGAAAAGCGAACCGGGATTTCGGGAAAAAGAAGAAAAAGACCCCCGGGGGGAAACGCGTTTCTTTTGTCCGAAAAACAAAAACGGCCGCCCCGAAAACCAACCGGGCGGAAACGGGGAAAACGGCCCGGAAGCGATCGAAAAACGACCCGGAATCCGGCGCGACCGACGGGAACATGACCGAGGACGCGGGTCGGAAACGACCGCGGGCGAACGGGACCCGTCGGGACGGGAAAGGGGATTTCGGGGGGAAAGCGGGACGAAAAAAGCTTTTCGAAAAACAAAAGCGTTTTTGTTCCCCGGAAAAAGCCCTAAGAGGGCGCCCGAAAAAACGGCGGATCTTTCCCCGAGCGTCATTATATTAAAGAACGAAAAAAAAATAAACACCCGTCCCCCGCCAAAAACGGGAAAAACAAAAGAAAAAGACCGCGGCTCCGGGGAAGGCCGGGGATTCGAATCCGGAACCGGCTCTTTTCGGGACCCCCTTTTTCCGGGGGACGGCGGCATGACGAGGGGCATGCCCCGCGACATGAAAGGCTTCCGGCCTCCGACACAACAACATGTGTCCCGTTTCGCTTTGTTTGAAAAATTCGGATTGCCGCTTTTTTCCCGGGGGGTTTCCGCCGGTCCCGGGGCCGCGCGGCCTCAAGTTTTTCCCCGAGCGAGCTATGGTTCGTTCGCGAAATCGGAACGCCCGCGCCGAAATTTTTCGGCGGGACCCGCGGGAGGGCTTTCGCGGAGCGTCTTTTCCCCTCCGGTTTTTTCCTTTCGTTTCGCGCTTCCCGCCCTTCGGGTTTTTCGTTTTTTCGCGGTTCCGCGCACGACCGGTCCGACGGATTGCGTTTTCCCGGCCGCTTTTTTCCGGTACCGGTGGTTT
>JAITKT010000322.1 GCA_031278225.1 Deltaproteobacteria bacterium | reverse complement strand
GTGGGTCTCGTGATCGGGAGCGTTCTCTTTCTCTTCCGTTTCGCCCTGGCCGCGCCCGGGGTTCCGATACCGCTCGCGGCCATTCTCATCGTGACCCTCTCCATGATAATGACGAGGGGCTTCCATCTGGACGGCTTGGCCGACACCATGGACGCCCTCCTCTCCCACAGGACCCCGGAGGAAAAGCTCGCGATCATGAAGGACCCCCACCAGGGGACCTTCGGGGTGGTGGCCATAGTCCTGGACATCCTCCTCAAGACCTTTCTCGTCATGACCCTTCTGACCTACCCGGTTTACGTCGCGGCCCTGGTCCTCCATCCCCTCTGGGGAAGGCTCTCCACCACGGTGGTGACCTCCGTCTCCACCTACGCGAGGCCCTCCGGGGGACTCGGCCGGGACATGGTGGAATGCTCGGGGGCGGGCGAATTCGCAATCGGACTTTTGACCGCGGCCGCGGTTTCCGCCCTTTTCGGGATAACCGCCCTTCTGTGCTGCGTTTTCGCCGCCCTCCTGGGGTTTTTGCTCGGGCTCGTCTGGCGCCTCGCGCTGGGCGGCGTCACGGGGGACCTCTTGGGTTCCACGACCGAGATCTCCGAGATTTGTTCCCTCATGTTTTTCGTCATGATCGTTTAGACGCGGGCGCGGGGAGGGGCCGGGGGTTTTTTCCCCCGGCGAATCCCGAAGATTTCCGAAGATTCCCGACGTTTCCCGGGCATTCCCGGCGAATTCCCGCGTTTTCGAACCGCCTTCCGTTTCGCGGAAGAAAGAATAAAAGACAAGACCATGCCCCGTGAAATCACCGTCGTCGACGGCCGGCTTTCGGTGCCCGACGACCCCGTCATTCCCTTCGTCGAAGGGGACGGGGTGGGCCCGGAACTGTGGGCCGCCGCGTCCCCGACACTGGAAAAAGCCGCGCGCGAGACCGGAAGAAACATCGCGTTCAAGAAGATTGTCGCCGGAGCCGAGGCCTTCAAGGACAAGGGAACCCATCTTCCCGGGGAAACCCTGGACGCGATGAGGAAATTCCGCGCGAGCATCAAGGGCCCCCTGGCCACCCCCGTGGGGGGAGGGATAAGGAGCTTGAACGTCGCGATAAGACAGGCCCTTAACCTCTACGCCTGCGTCCGTCCGATTTCCCACGTTCCGGGGGCCCCGAGTCCGGTCCTCCGTCCGGACCTTCTGGACGTCGTGGTCTTCAGGGAAAACACCGAAGACGTCTACGCCGGGATAGAGTACGCCTCCGGCACCCCCGAGGCCAGGGGACTCATAGAGTACCTGAACGCGGTCCTCGGAAACGAAATCAATCCCAAGTCCGCGATCGGCGTGAAACCCATGTCGGAAACGGCTTCCAAGAGACTGGTCCGGGCGGCCTTGAACCTCGCCGTCAAGAAGAAACTCCCCTCCGTGACCCTGGTCCACAAGGGAAACATCATGAAGTACACCGAGGGGGCCTTCCGGGCCTGGGGTTACGAGGTGGCGAGGGAGGAGTTCGGGGACCTGACGGTTCCGGAGAGCGAGGCCTCGGAAGCCGACGCGAAGGGCGCGGGCAGGATCGTAATAAAAGATCGCATAGCCGACAACATGTTCATGCAGACCCTGTTGCGGCCCGCGGAATACTCGGTCCTCGCCATGCCGAACTTAAACGGGGACTATCTCTCCGACGCCCTGGCCGCCCAAATCGGGGGACTGGGCATGGCGCCCGGGGCCAACCTCGGGGACAACGTCGCGGTCTTCGAGGCCACCCACGGGACGGCCCCCAAGTACGCGGGGAAGGACATCGCGAACCCGACCTCCCTCATCCTCTCCGGGGCCATGATGTTGGATTGGCTCGGCTGGGAGGACGCGGGGGACATGGTGAGAAACGCCGTGAAAAAGACCTTGGCCGAGGGAATCGCCACGAACGACCTCGCGAGACAAACGACGACCCTGAAGGCGGTGGGAACCCGGGCCTTCGGGGAGAGGGTGCTAAAAAACCTTTCGTAATCGGGTTTGTCCCGAAAACCCTCGGAAAGGGTCTTCTCCCCGCGACCCTTCGACAAAAGATCCCGCCCGCCCCGAAAAGGTTCGGGCCCGCCAGGAAGAATCATGCCCTTGACGCCCAGCAAGCCTTTGACAATCACGGAAAAAATAATAAAGGCCCATCTCGTCCGGGGGGAAATGGTCCCCGGGGAAGAGATAGGGATAAGGATGGACCAGACCCTGGTCCACGACGCCACCGGTCAGATGGCCATGCTCCAGTTCGAGGCCCTGGGCATCGAAAGGGCGGTGACCGGGCGCTCCTTAATCTACTCGGACCACAACATTTTGCAGGTCACCCACAACAACGCCGACGACCACGCCTTCCTGAGGACCGCGGCCAACAAGTTCGGGCTCGTCTACTCCAAGGTCGGGAACGGCATCTGCCACCAGTTGAATCTGGAGCGCTTCAGCGTCCCGGGGGAAACCCTCCTGGGGGCGGACAGCCACACCACGACCGGGGGAGCCGTGGGAGAGCTCGCGATAGGGGCCGGGGGTTTGGACGTCGCGGCCGCCATGGGGGGAGCCCCCTTCTGGTTCAGGATGCCCAAGGTCATGAGGATCCTGATCGCGGGCGCCCTCCGACCTTGGGTCGCGGCCAAGGACGCGGCCCTGAAAATACTCGAAACCCTGACGGTCTCGGGCGGAAGGGGCCGGGTTCTGGAGTTTCGGGGTCCGGGGATCGCGACCCTTTCCGTCACGGAAAGGGCAACGATAAGCAACATGAGTATCGAGACCGGGGCCCTCACCTCCGTCTTTCCCTCCGACGCCGAGACGCTCAAATTTCTCAAGAGTCAGGGAAGGGAGAAGGATTACAAGCCCCTCGACGCCGACCCCGGGGCCTCTTACGACTCCACCATCGAGCTGGACCTCTCCCGTCTGGAGCCCTTGGCGGCCTGTCCCCATTCCCCCGACAACGTGAAAAAAGTTTCGGAACTCCGGGGGATCAAATGCGACCAGGTGGCCATCGGTTCCTGCACCAATTCCTCCCACAAGGACCTGATGACGGTCGCGAGAATCCTCAAAGGGAAAAAAATTCCGGCCTCCGTGA
Source organism: Deltaproteobacteria bacterium (assembly GCA_031278225.1). Taxonomy (GTDB): domain Bacteria; phylum Desulfobacterota; class Desulfarculia; order Adiutricales; family Adiutricaceae; genus JAITII01. The sequence goes on along the minus strand of JAITKT010000322.1, from coordinate 1,633 downwards.
GCCTCATAATAGCCCCCGGTTCCCGCCAGGTCCTCTCGGAACTCGCGGCCGCGGGCGCCCTTTCCGACATGATCTCGGCCGGCGCGAGGATCATGGAAGTGGCCTGCGGCTTCTGCAACGGGGTGGGTCAGGCCCCCAAGACCGATGGCGTTTCCCTGCGCACCTCCAACAGAAACTTTCCCGGAAGGAGCGGCACCCCCACCGCGAACCTCTATCTCGTGAGTCCCGAGACGGCGGCCTTGAGCGCCCTCGCGGGTGAAATCGTCTCCCCGGACCTTTCGGCCGAACCCATTGTGATAGAGACGCCCGAAAAATTCGCCGTCGACGACGGCCTCTTCGTCCATCCCCCGCCCCCGGGCGCCAAGGTGGAGATCGAGAGGGGACCGTCCATAGCCCCCCTCCCCCGCTTCGGACCCATTCCCGACAGGGTTGAGGGTCCGGTCATGCTGAGTCTCGGCGACAACGTCACCACCGACGACATCCTTCCCGCGGGCGCCCACATCCTGGCCTTAAGGGCCAACGTCCCGGCCATCTCCAAGTACATTTTCCACAACATCGACCCCAAGTTCCCGGAAAGGCAGCTCCTCGCCAAAAGCGGCTTCGTGGTGGCCGGCGACAACTACGGCCAGGGCTCCAGTCGCGAACACGCGGCCCTGGCCCCGAGGTACCTCGGTCTCACGGGGATCATCGCCAAGAGTTTCGCGAGGATCCACCAGGCCAACCTCTGCAACTTCGGACTCCTCCCCCTCATCTTCGTCGACCCCGCCGACAAGGACGCGATTTTACCGGACCACGTGCTGGTCATAGACAAATTGAGGGAGCAGCTGGTTCCGGGCGGCGTCCTCACGGTCCTCGACGCGACCCTGGGGAGGGAATTCAAAGTCAGGGCCGACGCATCCGCGCGTCAGACGGAGATGCTTCTCGCCGGCGGACTCCTCGCCCTGGCCGCCTCAAAAGCCAAGTGAACGACGATGAGTTTGCCTCCGAACGGATGAATATCCCGAAAATTTTTTCGACTTGGAACAATAAAAAAAGGGGGAAAATTCTTTCCCCCTTTTTTCTTTTGCCGACGGGCCGCGAAACCAAAACCGAGAGCGGTTTTTAAAATCCCGCGGTCGGATAATCAGGTCAATATTCGTAAGCCAAATTGAAACGGAAGTACCTCCCCGGCTGGGGGTAGTTGTTCCAAGTCATGTAGTACTGATTGGTGGCGTTCAGCACGTCCAGACCGATGACGAACCTGCCCGCGTTCGCCAAGGCGGCGAGTTCCTTTTCGAGGTGGAGATTCACCACGTTGTAGCCTCCCACCTTGCCTTCCGCGGGGTCGACAATATCCCCGAAGTAATAGGCGTTGACGCTGGCTTTGAATCCCGAATCCGGATGACTGAAGCGGACGCCGTAGCTGACGTTCAAGTCGCTGATGTCGGGCTCGGCCTGTTTTTCGTCATCTTCATGCGTGTGGTATTCAAACATTTTGGTGAGGGAAACGTAGGGCTTCAGGGAAAAAGGCAAATCGAAGTAATGTCCGATGTCCCAGTCGAGACTGGATTCCAAGCCGCTGAACTTCGTGATGCCCGGAATGTTGTGGTAGCTGTTTTGGACCGGGTCGCAATCGGGAGGACCGCACAACCGG
>JAITKT010000023.1 GCA_031278225.1 Deltaproteobacteria bacterium | reverse complement strand
GGCCAAAGGATTGAACGAAGGGCCCGGCGAAAGGTCAAAGAAAGAACCCTCGCGAAGGGTCGGACAAAGGGTCGGACAAAGAGTCCGACAAAGGATTGAACAAAGGGTCGGACAAAGGGTCGGACAAAGGCTTTGACAAAGCATCGAAAACGGCGGGTTAAAAGTCCCCGGGGGAAAAACCCGCGGACCTCGGGAAAGGTCCGCGCCCGGGAGTTTCGGGGGAATTTTTCGAATTCGTCGTCCCGGGCGCGAAAACGGATCGGTTTTTCGAAAGAAAAAATTTTTCACCCGGTTTTTTCGACGAAATGTCCGAAATCCCAAAGACGCGAAGGATTTGTCGAAACGAAAAACGCGGCGTTTCACCCGGCCCCAATCCGGCGGCATCATTCGCGGGGGCAACGTCATCGCGGTCGCTTCGATTCGCTGTTCGCGAAAAATGTTCTCCCGGGCGCGCTTGTCGTTCGCGGGGGAAAGGGTTCGTCGGCGCGTCGGGGAGTCTCGCGCGCGATTGCGGCGCGGGGCCCGTCGCGGGGTCGTCTTCGGGAAACCCGGGCCCGGCGGGGATTTCCTCCGGGCATCCGCAGGCGGGGGTTTCCGCCGGGGCTCGGGGACAAGCCCGCCCGCGGCGCCGCGTCAAATATATACGACTCCCCGGGGAGGGCGGGAAAACGCGCCCCGGGGCCGCGGCGGGAAGGGGCTTTCCGGCCGGTCCGCGTCGGTTCGCGGGTCGCGCGGGGACCCCGGTTTCGCGGCGCGAAAGAGCCCGGACGGGAATTTCCGAAAAGTCGGATTAACGTTTCCCGCCTTGCAAGCCCCGAGTTCTTTTTGCTACAATGTGTGGTCAATTCGCATGATTCCCATCAATCGCCGGCACACCCAGGACATTCCAAGATGCTCCCCAGAAAAGTCTTTTTGTTTTCACTCCCGATGCTCGTCGTCTGGTGCCTCTCGGCTTGCGGTCAGAGACCGGACGATTCTCCCATGCGCAGGGCGGCGGCCACCGTCGCCAACGACTCCCTGAACGGGACCCTCAAGTACTACCGTTTGGGCCCCCAGTTCGAAAAAGAGCTCTCCGGAATGGTGGACACGGAGTTCACCTCCCTATACGCCAAGAAGGAGGACATCCCCATAGAGCTGAACACGGAAGTTTTGCTCAACATCAACAGTTTCCTAAACGATCGCAGGGGTTTCATGACGAGGTCCCTCTCCCGCGGTCAAAAACACATTCCCCTCATGAAGGCCATCTTCAGACAGAAGGGCCTCCCCGAGAATTTGGTCTATCTGGCTTTGATCGAAAGCGGCTTCAGGACGGACGCGGTCTCCTCGGCCAACGCCGTGGGACCCTGGCAGTTCATAGCCTCCACGGGCCGCGTCTACGGACTCGCCATAGACGAGTGGGTGGACGAGAGAAGGGACCCCGTCAAATCCACCTACGCCGCGGCGGATTATCTGACCACCCTCCACGACATGTTCAACTCCTGGCCCCTGGCCATAGCCGCCTACAACAGCGGGGAAGGGAAGATCCAGAGGGGCCTCCGGCGCCCCGGGGTGGACAATTATTGGGACATGAGCTGGGAAAGCGGCTTTCTCGCGAACGAAACCAAGAGGTACGTCCCGAGTTATCTCGCGGCGGCGATCATCGCGAGGGACCCCGGGGCCTACGGCCTCGAGGTGGAGTGGAGTCCGCCCGACACCTGGGACGAGGTGGTGGTGACCGAGCCCGTGGAGCTTCTGACGGTCGCGGGACTCGCCGACACCACCCTCGAGCGGATCCGGGAATTGAATCCCCATTTGAAGAAGCTGAAGACCCCCCCCAACCTCCCCGACTTCGTCCTGCGCATACCCTCCGGAACCAGAACCAAATTTTATCAAGGCTACGCCAAACTCCCGGAGATCCGGCGGGGGGGGACTTTCCAGGTCTACTCCGCCAAGAGGGGCGACACCCTGGAGTCCGTGGCCAAGAGGTTCGAAACGGACATAGACCTCTTGATGGTTTTCAACAACGTCACCGGAAACCCGCGTCTGGCCGCGGGGCAGGAAATAATAGTGCCCGTGGGGCTCTCGAGGCCCGACGCGATCGTGATAGCCTCGGCGGACCCCATCCCCCGGACCCCGGTCCCCGCGGCCACTCCCTCGCCCGCGGTCTATCAGGACATCCCCGGGACGCCTTCACCGCCCGCCCGCCCCGTTCCCCCGGTCGTGACGAGAACCGCGACCGCCAAGGTCCCCGGGACGGCTTTGCACTCTTTGAGCCACGTGGTCCGGAGCGGGGACACCCTCTTCGACATAGCGAGACTCTACGGGGTGAACGTGGACAAGCTCAAGAGGGACAACAACTTAAGCTCCAACAATCTCTTCATCGGTCAGATCCTGAACGTGAGCTCCAACATCCCGCTCCAAGCCCAGAGCAGGCCCTCCGGGAGGTCGGGGAGCTCCTGGGTGGAGGTCACGCCCGGGGCGGCCCTCTTCCACACGGTCAGGAAGGGTGACACCATAAGCACCATAGCCGAGGAGCACAAGGTCACCCAGGCCCAGCTCCGCGAGCTCAACAATCTCTCCGGAAACAACATAAGGGTCGGGCAGAAACTCCGGGTCGGGACGGGTCCCGCGCCGCCCAAGGGGGCCTCCGGGGGCGAATACGCGGTCGCGTCCGGCGACACCATAAGCACCATAGCCGAGCGCTTCGGAATGACCTCCGACGAGCTCCGGAGAATGAACGGCCTGAGGGGCGACTCCATCCGCGCGGGTCAGGTGTTGAAGGTCAAAGCGGCCCCCGCCACGGTGGGCGGTTACGCGGTCGAGTCGGGCGACAGCATTTCCGTCATAGCCGAAAAATTCGGCATGACGTCCGACGAGCTCAGGAAACTCAACAACCTCACGGGCGACACGATTAGGGTCGGGCAAAGTCTCATCGTGAGAAAGGCCCCCGATCCCAAAGCCGCCCAAACTTCCTCCCAAAGCGCCCAAAGCGCGGAGAACGTTTACGAGGTGCGACCCGGGGACAGCGTCTCGACGATAGCCGAGAAGTTCGGGATGAAATCCGACGATTTGAGAAAATTGAACGACCTCGAAAGCGACGCCATCCGCGCGGGTCAGGTCCTGAAGGTGACGCCGGGGCCGGCGGAAACCGCGACTTCGGTTCGGACGGCGGGAGCGACCGCCTCTTCCGGCGATCCGGCTCTCCAGGAGATCTACGTGGTCGAGTCCGGCGACAGCGTCTCGGTGATAGCCGAGTTGTTCGGCATGCGTTCCGACGATCTGCGGAAATTGAACGATCTCCGGGACGACAAAATCAAAATAGGACAAAAACTCAAAGTCAGAAAAGCCGAGGCCTCGGAGGCCATCCGCGCCGCCTCGGGAGCGGCCGAGGCCGCCACCCGGACCGCGGTTTCCGCGGGTCCGCCGGAGGAACTCTACGAAGTGGTCTCGGGGGACAGCGTCTCGGTCGTGGCCGAGAAGTTCGGGATGCGTTCCGACGAGCTCCGGGAACTGAACGGCATCGCGGACGACAAGATAAGAATCGGACAAAAACTGAAGGTCAGGAGGGGTTCCTCCTCTTCGGGGACCGCCTCCGCCTCCCGCGCGGGCTCTTCGTCGGGCTCTTCCGGTTCGTCGGGGCCGTCGGTCAGCTCGGGCTCCCTCGATCCGGTCCCGACCGCCGGAACCTCCCGCGCGGCCGGTCCCGACGGGCTCTACGTCGTCAGAAGCGGGGACACGGTCTCGGAGATCGCCGAAAGTTTCGGGATGAAGACCGAGGATTTCAAAAAACTGAACGGCCTCAAGGACAACACCGTCAAGGTCGGTCAAAAATTGAAAGTCCCCGGCGGAAGGAGCGGAACCGCCGCCGCCCCGCGGACGTCCGGCTCGTCTTCTTCTTCGTCCGCTTCTTCCTCTTCGGGAGCCGTCGGCGCCGACGGCTCGTACACGGTCCAAAGCGGCGACACGGTCTCCCAAGTGGCCGAGAGGTTCGGGATGAGGACCGAGGAGTTCAAGGCCTTGAACGGCCTCAAGGACAACACCATCAGGGTCGGGCAAAAATTAAAGGTGAGGCGGGCCGCGGCCCCGGGGAGCTCCTCGGGCTCCTCGACGTCTTCGGGCGCCATTTCTTCCGGGCAGATCCCCCTGAACTCGTCGCCCGGTTCGTCCGGTTCTTCGGGGTCTTCCGTCCCGACCGGTTCGTCGGCCCCCGCGACCACCTCGGGACAGATCCCCCTGAACACGCCCCCGGGACAGATACCGCTGTATTAGGTCTTCGGGCCCGAAAAAAAACCCGACCTTGAGGACCGGCCCCTCCGGGCCCCGGGGTTCGAAGGAAAACGGGAAGAAAAAGAAAGCCCGGATCCGCCGGGAGGCGGGTCCGGGCTTTCTTTCAAAGAAGAGGGCGGGGCGTCGGAGGCGTCATTCCACCCAGACGCCCGTCTTCTTCAGGACCGGGACCGGGTCCACGAGATGGAATTTCCACCAGTCATGGTGCTCCGAGGCCTTTTCCCCGAGGTAAAGGGCCAGGAGCTGGTTCAGGTGGAAAACGGGCAGTTTGGTTTTGAGTTTGGCCGATATTATGCGCATCTCCAGGTTCATCTGGCACATGGCGCAGGAGGTCACGATGGCGTCCGCCCCGGACTCGAAGGCCCCGGTCACTATCTGGGTGACCAGTTCCTCCGCGATGTCGGGATAGACGGCGGACACGAAGGCGCTGCAGCATCTGTTGGGCCAGGGCCAGACCACCGACTCGCAGCCGATGAGTTTCACGATCCTCTCCAGGGAGTCCCTGGGGTGACCGACGGGGCGGATGTCCTTGGGATACATGGCCCCGCAGCCGTAGTACACGGCTATCTTCAAGCCCTTCAGGGGAACGGCGGTCTCGGGAACGCGGTTTTGTTCCTTGGCCTCCTTGAGGACCTTGTGGAAAAGGTCGTAGATGTTCAGGATCTCCGTGTCCAGGTGGAGACGCCCGAATTGTTTTTCGTATTTGGCTTTGAGTTCCGGCTCGGTTTTCAGGTGGTGGAGGGCGACGACCCAGTTCCTGAAGCAGTTGGGGCAGGGGATGACGACCGGGAGGCCCCGGGGGATCCTGCTCAGGTTTCTCGCGCCCAACCCCACGGGGATTTCGTGATTGAGGGCGTGGCCCGAGGAGGAGCCGCAGCAGTTCCACTCGTCGATCTCGTTGAACTTGATGTTCAGCTTGTCCAGAACGAGATTCATGGGGGCGTTGGATTCGTCGGCGCCGGTCTTCATGGTGCAGCCGGGGAAATAGGAGACTTCGTACGCGGGTTGTTCGTTCATTTTTCTCCCCCCCTCACAGATCCAGCCACTTGCCGGTGACGATTTTTCTCACCTGACCGAGGCCTTTGGAGACGATCCTCGAGGGCATCAGGTGAAGTTTGCCCATGAAGATCATTTTGGTGCCCAGGAACGCGTCCTGAAACCAGGCTCCCGGGCCGCTTCCCAGGGTCAGGAGCTTGTGGTGACCCATGAGCTCGACCTTGGGGCTTCTCCCGTGCCTGCGCACGGACCAGAGGAAGGCCCTGTGGAATTCCAGAAGAGGCCTGTCCCCCGCGGGGACTTCCTCCTCCAGGCACTCCTCGCGCAACCAGTCCATGACCCCCGCGATGTTGATGGCCATGGGGCAAACCGCGGAGCAGGAGTGGCAACCGACGCAGCGCCAGATGGTGTTGGATTTCAGGGCCTCTTTCTTGAGGCCCAGGACCGCGAGCCTCATGATGCCGTGGGGGCCGTAGTCCATGTAGGGGT
>JAITKT010000180.1 GCA_031278225.1 Deltaproteobacteria bacterium | reverse complement strand
AAATGCATCCTCTGCGGCGACTGCGTGCGGGTCTGCGGCGAGGTCCAGTCCGTGGGGGCCCTGGAGTTCGCCTACAGGGGGGCCGCGGCCAAGGTGGTCACGAGCTTCAACAAGCCCATGGCCGAAATTGAGTGCGTCAATTGCGGCCAGTGCGTGAAGGTCTGTCCCGTGGGGGCCCTGACCCCCAAGTATCAGATAGCCGAGGTTTGGAACGCCATAAACGATCCGACCAAGACGGTCGTGGCCCAGATAGCCCCCGCCGTGAGGGTGGCCCTGGGCGAGTACTTCGGTCAGAAGCCGGGAACCATCTCCACGGGGAAGATGGTCTCGGCCCTGAGGAGAATGGGCTTTTCCAAGGTCTACGACACCTGCTTCGGGGCCGATTTCACGGTGGTGGAGGAGGGTAAGGAGTTTTTGGAGAGACTTTCCAAAAACGAAAACCTCCCCCAGTTCACCTCCTGCTGCCCGGCCTGGGTGAAGTTCGCGGAGCAGTACTATCCCGACCTCCTGAGCAACCTCTCCACCTGCGGCTCCCCCCAGCAGATGTTCGGGGCCTTGGCCAAAGACATCCTCGCCAAAAAACTCGGGGTCTCGCGGGAGGATCTCGTCGTCGTTTCCATAATGCCCTGCACGGCCAAAAAGTTCGAGGCGAGGAGGTCCCAGTTCAAGGTCAACGGGAATCCCGACGTGGACCACGTCCTCACCACCAAGGAACTCTCCCTCATGATCGCCGAAAACGGCATGGACTTCGAAAAGCTGGACCTTTCCTCCTTCGACATGCCCTTCGGCTTTTCCACCGGCGGGGCCGTGATCTTCGGGACCTCGGGCGGGGTCTCGGAAGCGGTTTTGAGGTTCGCGTCGGAAACCCTGCAAAAGGGATCGGCCAAGGAGTTCAAACAATTCCGTTACAACGACGACATCAGGGTCGCGGAGGTCGCGGTGGGGGGGAAAACCCTTTCCCTCTGCGTGGTTTCGGGCCTCAAAAACGCCAAGACCGTGATTGACAAGGTCAGAAAAGGGGAGCTACACTACGATTTGATCGAGGTCATGGCCTGTCCCGGAGGCTGCGTGAACGGGGGCGGCCAGCCCTCGGTCATGGACAACCGGGCCTCGGTCCGGGAGAGGTCCAAGGGCCTCTACGACAACGACAGGATGCTCCAGTTCCACGTCTCGAGCGAAAACCCCCACCTCCGGGAGATCTACAAGGAGGAGCTGAGCCCCGAAAAAAGCCACGAACTTCTTCACACCACCTACGAAAACAGACAGCGCATCCAGCAGGAGGACTTCGTCATCAACGAAACCCCCGGGGAGAAAAAGTTGTCCCTCTCCGTCTGCTTCGGGACCAGCTGCTTTCTCAGGGGTTCCCAGGAGCTCTACAAGGAGCTCACGGAGTTCATAAGGACCTCTTCCCTCGAGGACGTGACCGAGTTCAAGGCCAACTTCTGCGGCAAGATGTGCAAGAAGGGACCCGTGGTGAAAATAAACGACGTCACGCTCGAGAATTGTTCCCTCGAGCTCGCCAAGAACGAGATAAGAAAAATTCTTTCGCGATGACCGAACCATCCCCTCCGCCGCGGCCGAAAACCGCGGCCGGGGCCGAAACCCGCGCCCCCCGGAAGGGCCTTCGGGGAATGACATTTTCTTGAAAACGAAACCGACCATCCATACCCTGGACGCCAATTGCCAGGATTGTTACCGTTGCGTCCGGGCCTGTCCGGTCAAGGCCATCAGGGTCACCGGCGGGCACGCGAGGATAAGGGACGAATACTGCGTGAGATGCGGGACCTGCGTCAAGGAGTGTCCCCAGCGGTCCAAGAGGATCCGTTCGGACCTGGACGAGGTGAAGGCCATCCTCTCGTCCGGGTCCTTCTGCGCCTGCAGCGTGGCCCCCTCCTTCGCGGCTCTCCTCGACCCCGATCGCGCCTTCAGGCTCCCCTCGGCCCTGAGAAGCCTGGGCTTCGACTACGTCTCCGAGACCGCCGAGGGGGCCGAGTACGTGACCGAAAAGTCCTTCGCCGCGGGAACGAAGGGTTCCCTCTGCACCTGTTGCCCGGTCGTCGTGAACTACGTGGAGATGTACAAGCCCTCCTTCCTGGGGGAACTGGTCCCGGTCGTCTCCCCCATGGTGGCCCACGGCCGCCTCTTGAAAGAAGCCCGGGACGACTGCGCGGTCGTCTTCGTCGGGCCCTGCGCGGCCAAAAAGGACGAGGCCCGAAGGCCCGAAAACCTCGGGGCCGTGGACGCGGTCCTGACCTTCGGGGAGCTCTTCGAGTGGTTCGAGGAGGCCGGGATAAACCTCGAAAACTGCATAGAGTCCGGTTTCGACTCCGTTTACCCGGTGAAAAACGCCCGTCTCTTTCCCCTGGAAGGGGGCATGTTGAAGACCGGAAACCTCGCGATCGACCCCGCGGACGCCTCGGTCATGGCCCTGACCGGTCCCGCGAACGTCATCTCCTACATCGAGAGCGCGAACCGCGAAACCGGGGGGAAGAGGGTGGAATCCATGTTCTGCCCCGGGGGCTGCGCCGACGGCCCCGGTTTTCCCTCGAACGACACCCCCCACCAGAGAAAAACAAAGCTCATAGCGTACAACATAAGGGCCGGAAACGCCGGAAAGGAGGCCCTCCGGGTTTCCGGGGGCGACGGCCCGGACCTTCCCGCGACCGACATCGACCACGCGGCCGTCTTCACCGACAAAAAGGTGCTCCCCGAGGCCGTGAGCGAGTCCGAGGTGGACAGGATCCTCGAGAAGATGGGGAAATCCGAGTCAATCGCGAGACTGAACTGCGGGGCCTGCGGCTACAAGAGCTGCGTCGAGCACGCCGAGGCCGTGGCCAGGGGCATGGCGGAGCCGGACATGTGCATCCCCTACGTGCGCACCCTGGCCCAGCAGCGCACCGACAGGATCATAGAGACCACCCCCAACGGGGTCGTGATCCTGGACGGGGAGCTCTCCATGATCAAGATGAACCCGGCCTTCCAGAAGATGTTCATGTGCAACAACGGCATCCTGGGAAGAAGGATCTCCTACCTCCTGAACTCGGAGGGCTTCGAGAAGCTCCAGGCCGGCAACACGGAGCTCTACGAGGCCATAAGGTCCAAGTACGGGGTCCGCTACCACGAGATCCTCTACCCCTTGCGGGAAGAGGGTCAGTACGTGGGCATCTACGCCGACATCTCCAAAATCAAATACGACGCCAAGCAGCTGGACGTGATAAAGGCCCAGACCATCGTCCAGGCCAAGGAGTTTTTGGACCATCAGGTCCGTTTCGCCCAGGAGATGGCCCACTATCTCGGAAAGAGCACCGCGAAGAGCGAAGAGCTCGCGAAACAGCTGATAAACCTCTACGACGAGAACGATTCCCCCCAAGAGTGAGAAGACCGGGGCCCGGGCCCGAAAAAGCGGGACGGGAACGGAGCGGGCGCGCGACGGGGGGGACCGGGGAGATTCGGGCCTTCGCCCGGAAAGACGCGGGGGCGCCTCGGCTTCCCGGAAACGCGGGGTTCGAATCGAAGAAGAGCGGGGGCGGTTTCGAGGGACAAGGAAAATTCAAGGGGAAAAAAGAGATCTTCCGACGGAAATGAAGTTTTTCAGGGACCACATAAACCAAAACATAAAAACGGGGTACCGGGTTTGCGGGGATTATTGCCTGTGCGAGAGGTCCTCCATCGGCACCCTGTTTCTCCTCTGCGACGGCATAGGATCCGGGATCTACGCGAACGTCGCGGCCATAAGCTGCGCCGAGCGCATAATGGAAATGTACAACCTGGGTCTTTCCCTCAGTCACGCCTCCGAGACGGTCGCGAGTTCCATGCACAGGGCCAGGACCGAGGACATTCCCTTCTCGGCCTTCTCCGTGGCCCTCATCAGGCCCGACGGTCAGTTCGTGATCTACTCCTACGAGGCTCCCCCGCCCATCCTCATCCGGAACGACGTGGCCAAGGTCCTGGAGCCCAGGTTTTACACGGTGGATTACGAGGTCTTGGGCGAGACCCCGGGAAAACTCGAGATCCGCGATTCGCTCCTCCTGTCTTCCGACGGGGTGACTCAGGCGGGCATGGGCCGCGGCTACAGTTTCGGCATAACCTCCGAGGGCGTCGCGAATTTCATAAACAAGAACCACAAGGGGGGCGAGGACATCCCGACCCTCTCGAAAAAGATAACCGACATGTGCCGGAGCCTCTCCGGCGACCGCCACGAGGACGACACCACCCTCGCCGCCATCGATTGCGTCGAGGCCAAAGAGCTCACCATCCTCACGGGACCCCCCTCCAAAAAATCCCTGGACGGCCCCTACGCGAGAAGCCTCCTCGAGGCGACCGGAAAGAAGATCGTCTGCGGTTCCACCACGGCGGACATCGTCGCGAGGGAACTGGGCCTGAACCTCGAGATGATAAACATCGACGCCAACCTGGGGATGCCCCCGGAGTATTCCCTCGAAGGGATGGATCTCGTGGCCGAAGGCGCCATCACCCTGAACCAGGTCTACAACGTCCTGGAGGATCCCATAGATCAGTTCCAGGAGTCCGTGGTCAAGAAGTTCTGCGTTTTGTTGAGGGAAGCCGACGTCATCCGTTTCAAGGTCGGAACCGCCGTGAACGAAGCCCACGAGAGCCTGATATTCAAACAGCTCGGGGTGAGGGTCAGAAAAAACAGCCTCCGGATGCTCTGCGAGAAGCTCAGGGCCATGGGGAAGCTGGTGTTGGAACAATACTATTGAATCGCCGAGACGTTTGAAACGACGTTTCCGGACGATCCCTCCGAATTTGACCCCGGATTATGTCGCTTTCCGTCGTTCGCGGGGAAACGCGGTCCGCGCGCGGACGCCGAACATTAAAAAAAAAACGCCCGGGCGGTTTCGGGGTTCGTTCGCGAAAGGACCGCGCGGGCGGTTCGCGGGGGGGGTCGCGGCGCGACGTTTCGGGACGGGAAAACGACCTTCGAAAGACGCGGCGGATCGGAAAACAATAATTTTTTCGAAATCGACCGTCGACTCTTTTCCGGTCGGGGCGGGTTCAGTTTTTTCGAAAACCGAAAGCCCCCGTTTGCCGGAACGCTTATCCCCGCGGCTGTGCCGAGGTAGGCCTGACGCCGGAACCTCGCGGGCGGCCTCTTATTTTCCAAAGCGGAAAACGCGCAGAACTTTTCCCGCCCCG
>JAITKT010000179.1 GCA_031278225.1 Deltaproteobacteria bacterium | reverse complement strand
GCCTCGGGGACCGGGGTTTTGGTCGTGAGCAGGCGCATGGCCTTCTTTCCGGAGGCCACGGGTCACACGATCTTCACGGGTCTCGCGTTGGGTTTGGTTTTCGCCCTCCCCTTGGACGTGACGTCCCTCGTCTTCGGGGCCGGGATGGGGATCCTCATCATTTATCTCGTGAGACACAGCGGCCTTTCCTCGGACACGGTGATAGGTCTCGTGTTTTCGGGTTTCGCGGCCCTGGGTCTCGCTCTCGTGAGCCGTTTCCCCCGCTCCCAGAACCTCATAAACCGCTATTTCCTGGGGGACGTCCTGACCGTGGACGACAGGGGCGTGGTCTTTCTTCTGGCCCTGACCTTGATTTCGGCGGGTTTCTTCTTTTTCCTCTACGACAGATTCATGCTGGCCTGCGTTTCCCCCTCCAACAGGAGTGCGTCCCCCGCCGCGGACTATCTCTTCGGGGCCTTTCTGGCTCTGGTGGTGGTGATATCCGTCCAGGCCGTGGGGGTCCTCATGGTCACGGCCCTTCTCATAGCCCCCGCCGCCTCGGGGAGGGTCCTCGCGCGCTCGGGGAGAGGCATGTTTTGGATAGCCCTGTCGGTTTCCGTCGTCTCGGGCCAGTTGGGACTGGCTCTCTCCTACGACCCGCGGGTGAACACCACCCCGGGGGCGACGGTGGTATTCATCGCGATTCTGATCTTCGGGATTTCCGTCTTATTGAAAAAAACGGGCGCGAGTTTGAAAAAGAAGCCGCGACCGGAAGCCCCGGACTCCTGACCCGCGGACCCCCGACGCCCGAACCTCCGCGACGAAACCGCGGCGACCGCCCCGCGACGGGAATCTTCACGCCACTCGCCCCGCGCGAAGGACGCGAAAAAGTCGGACGCTTCGACTCCCCTTCGGTCACCCCCGGATCGCCTGACGTTCGCCCTGGTCGGTTCGGGAAAGGCCGGGCCGGATCCCCCTCCCCCGATCCCCTCTTCCGGAGGGACGGTCCTTGTCCGTCCTCCCCGTTCCTTATCCGTCCTTCCCCGTCCTTCCCCGTCCTTCCCGGTCCTTCCCCGTCCTTCCCCGTCACCGCCCGTCCTTGATATCGGGCCCGCCCTGCCGGTATATTTAAAGCGGAGAGCGAAGAAAGTCCCGGTTTCGCCGCGGTTCTTCCCGGACCGCGCCGTCGCTTTATCCTCGCGCGAAACCGGAACATTCACCGAGTTTTCCTTTCGCTTTTCTTTGATTTTCGAGGCGCTTTCCCCCTTTTTTTCGGTTTTTCCCGGCGCGCGCGCGCCGAGCGCCGGGGAAAACCGACCGGTGTCCCGATGACCCAACCCCTCCATCACGTGAACCAGATGATCCTGAATCTGCCCATGCTGAACGGCCACGTGGCCGGTCAGACCCAGGCGGCGGAGCAGACCCTGCTCCAGGAAAGGGCTCTGAAGGCTCAGGAGTTTCACAGGGACACGGTGGAGATCGTCGCGGAAACCGGAAAGACGGAACACCCGGAGCCCCTGAAGGCCGAACCGGACGACAGGCGCAGGGCGAGATACGAACCGACCTTCAAAAAGAGAACCGGAAACCCGGGGAAAGACGACGATTTCCTTCGCCCCGCGGGGCTCATAATCGATCGGAGGGTGTGAGATTGAAAACGCGCGTCGAGCGGGCGTTCCGGAAGGAGGCGGCCCGGGGTGGAGCTTCCCTTTAAAGAGGTCTTGATCTTCCAGGGAATAGTCGAGGTCCTTCTCGTCGTTCTCCTCGTCTTCGTCCTTTGGCGTTTGGGAAAAAAGCCCCCGGAATCCCCGGCCGCCGCCGCCCCCGAGGAACTCAAAAAAGCCCTCGAGCGTTTTCTGGAAGAGTCGGAGAAGATTTCCGAAAGCTTCTCCCGGAATCTGGAGGACAAGAAAAATTTGTCCCGGGACCTGATCCTGAAGATGGACAAACGCCTCGAAGCTTACGCGACCCTCCTCGCCGCGACGGAAGCCTCCCTCGCCAAGGCCATGAAAGACTTCGGGGACCTGGAAGACCGGACGGAACCCGGAAATGAGATCGGGGCCAAAGCGTCCCGGGAACCCGGGCTCCCCGACAAAGCCAACCCCGCGGCCCCGGAGGTGAGGGCCCTCGTCGCGAAACTCGCGAGGGAAGGGAAGAGCGTGGAGGACATAGCCGTGCGCTCCCGTCTGGACAGGGGCGAGGTGGAGCTGATCCTGGAGCTCGAGGGGGGTTTCGACCTTTGACCCCCGGCGGTTCCGCCCCGTCCCCGCGGGCCTTCCGGCCCGCGGGGACGGGACGGTCCGGAAGTAATCCCGAAACGGTCCGGAACCGGTCGGGAAGAAGCCGGGAAGCGATCCGGAACAATCCGGGACGCGGTCCGCGAGAAGTCAGGAAGAGAAAAGAAGAAAAACAGAAGAAAAGACAAAAAGACCCCTTCGGAAAAGGATTCGGGGCTTCCTTTTCCGAAGGGGTCTTTTCGTTTGTCGCGGAGCCGGGAATTCCGCGTCCGGGGCCGCGTCCCCGGGGCGCCGTTCAAAGAATCATCGGTAGATCTTCCAGACGAGGTCCCCTATCTCTTTCACCGCCTTTTTGTACTTGGGGTGATGGAACCCGTCGAACCAGTCGCCTTTTCCGAAGGAATCGGTCACGAGGAGCATGGCCGCGAGTTTCTTTTCCCTGAAATCGGCCGCGGCGTAGAGGGCCGCCACCTCCATCTCCACGACCGAGGCTCCCTTTTGGACGAAGAAGTCCCTCGTTGGTTTGGTTTCCCTGAAGGGGGCGTCCGTGGACCAGACGGTCCCGGTGTGAAAGAGGGACGGGGGGGTGTAAACCTCCTGGATCTTTTTGAAAAGACCGGGGTCGGGCTCGTTTTTGGAGGGTTGGTAATGGGCCGAGGTGCCTTCCGAGGAGAGGGCCTTGTCGGGGAAGAAATAGTCCCCGGGATCCAGTTCCGGGATCAAGGACCCCGCGAATCCCACGAAAACGATCTCCTCGGCCCCTCCCCCCATGAGAACCTCCAGGGCCATGACCGCCATGGGGGCCCCCAGCACGGGTCCGGCCACGAAAAATTCGGCCCCGTGGCTTATGGAAGTGCCCCCGAGCATGAAGATCCCGAGGTTTTTGCTAAGATTTTCCGGGGCCTTGGACTGCACGGCCGAAAAAAGGGCCGGGGTCCCCGCGAGGATGCCTCTCGGGGGAAGATGCCGGGCTCCCCGGGGAAAAGGAAAGGGCGGTTCCCAAAGCGAGTTTAAGGCGGGCGTTTTTTTCTTTTCGCGGGACATCGGAACCTCCGGAAGCGGGACGAAAATCCCGCGGGGGGAGCGAGAGGGAAGACGGGAACCGGACGGAAAAAGGACGGAAGCCGGAAGGGAACCGGAATTTAAGAAGCGGGGCCGGGCTTCGCCCGCCCCCGCGGGGAATCAATCAAAGGAAATTCGGAAAAAACGACGGCGGGGAAAGGCGTCATTCGGGGGAAAAGCCACCGAAAAAAGGCTCACGCGGACCCTCCGAAAACCACCAGCCAAACGAAAGTCGCGGTCATGAGAACGCTCACCGCGAACTTGAAAAGGCTTCCGAAAAGGCAGCCAACCAAGGCCCCCAAGCCCGCCCCGGAGGCCTCCCTGAACTCTTTTT
>JAITKT010000004.1 GCA_031278225.1 Deltaproteobacteria bacterium | reverse complement strand
TCCGGAGTTTCGTTTTTTCCGCTTTTTTCGAACGCTTCGCTTTTTTTCGGACGTTTCGCGCGTTTTTCCGATTTTTTCGCCGGTTTCCCGCCGCGTTTTTTTCCGGTTTTCCGATTTTTTTCCGGGGTTTTTTCGCGAGTTTTTTTTGAATCGCTTTTTTTCTTTTTTTCCGGACATGTCGTCGAATCGGACCGAATCCCCCGGGGACGAAGCCCGATCGGGTGTGTCTCGTTTTCTTTTCGGGGGTCCCCGAAGGGTTTTCCGGACCCTTCCCGTACCTTCCGGAACCTCCGGAACACCTTGGTTTTTCGGGGTTTCCCCCGGTTTCCCCGGGGTTTCGCGATGATTTTTCCGGACGTTTCGCGGGGGTTTGCCCCGCCGTTTCGCGCGGGCGGGTGAATATTTTAAAAAAAAATTTCGCGCCAAATTCCCAATCCCGCCCCGCGCCCGCCCTCCCGGCGTCCGATCCATTCCCTTTCGCGCGCGATTGACGAGGGCCGCGGAGCCTTCGAAAGGACGAACGACGACTGACAAAATGACGGATTTCACGAGTCAAGACGATTACGGCGCGGATCACATTCAAATCCTCGAGGGTTTGGAGGCGGTCCGCAAGCGCCCGTCCATGTACATCGGAAGCGTTTCGAGCCAGGGACTTCACCACCTCGTTTACGAGGTCGTGGACAACTCGATCGACGAGGCCATGGCGGGCATGTGCGACCGGATAGAGGTGACCATCACCCAGTCCGGAACGGTCAAGGTCAAGGACAACGGCCGCGGCATCCCGGTGGACGACCATCCCACGGAGAAGGTCCCCGGGGTCCAGGTGGTCATGACCAAACTCCACGCGGGGGGAAAATTCGACAAGAAAACCTACAAGGTCTCCGGGGGTCTCCACGGGGTGGGGGTCTCGGCGGTGAACGCCCTTTCCGAATGGCTGGAGGTGGAGGTCAAGAGGGGCGGCAAAAGATACCGTCAGCGCTACGAGAGGGGCGTCCCCGCGACTCCCCTGACCGCGGTCGGGGACGTCAAAAAGAGCGGCACCCTCGTCCACTTCAAGCCGGATCCGACGATCTTCGAGATCACGGAATTCGACTACGAGACCCTGGTCAAAAGGCTCAGGGAACTGGCCTTCCTGAACAAGGGACTCCACATAAGCATCACCGACGAGAGGACCTCGGACCACCAGGAGTTCCTGTACAAGGGCGGGATCAAGGAGTTCGTGACCTATCTGAACAGGCAGAAGAACCCCATCCACGACAAGCCCGTCTTTTTGGAGGGGGATTCCGGCGACATCCGCATCGAGGTCGCCTTCCAGTACAACGACGGCTACTCGGAGCAGGTTCTGTCCTTCGTCAACAATATCAACACCGTGGAGGGGGGCACCCACCTCTCGGGCTTCAAGACCGCCTTGACGAGGGCCGTGAACCAGTACATAGCCTCCGACAACATCCCCAAAAACCTCAAGGTCACGGGCCTCGAGGGGGACGACATCAGGGAGGGCCTCTACGCCGTGATCTCGGTCCGGGTCCCGGAACCCCAGTTCGAGGGCCAGACCAAGGCCAAACTCGGAAACGCCCTGGTCAAGGGTCTCGTGGACACCCTCGTCTACGAAAAGCTCTCCCAGTTCTTCGAGGAAAACCCCAAGATCGCCAAGACCATCATCACCAAGGTCGTGGACGCGGCCAGGGCGAGGGAGGCGGCCCGCAAGGCCCGGGACATGGAAAGGAAGAAGGGGGCCCTCTCCGGGCACTCCCTCTCCGGGAAACTCGCGGACTGCCAGTCCAAGGACCCGACCCTCTGCGAACTCTACCTCGTGGAGGGGGAGTCGGCCGGGGGCAGCGCCAAGCAGGGAAGGGACAGGAAGTTCCAGGCCATTCTCCCCCTGCGGGGCAAGATCCTGAACGTGGAACGCTCCAGATTCGACCGCATCATCGGGAGCCAGGAGATAAGAAACATCATAACCGCCCTGGGGACCGGGATAGGTCCCGGGGTCAAGATGGACAACCTCCGCTACCACAAAGTGGTCATCATGACCGACGCCGACGTGGACGGGGCCCACATCAGGACCCTCCTCCTCACCTTCTTCTACCGCCAGATGCCGGAGCTCATCGAGAGGGGTCACCTCTACATAGCCCAGCCCCCCCTCTACGGGGTCAAGAGCGGCCAGAAGGAACTCTACATCAAGGACGAAACCGCCATGAGCGAGTACACCCTCTCCCGTTACCTGGAGGACCGCTCGGTCCGGGGGGCGGACTCGGACGAGGTCATGGACGGGAACGACCTGAAGACCCACCTCCTGAACCTCGTGGCCGAAAACGAGTTCAAGGGGCGTCAGTACCGCAAGGGCTTCCCCTCCAAGCTCTGGGACCTCGTCCGCTCCTCGGTCGGGGACCGGGAGGACTTCTTCGACGACGAGGAAGCGGTCGCCTTCCTGGCCAAAAAACTCCGGGGGAGGGGCCTGGACGTGACCGGTCCCTTCGAGGCCGAAACCCCCCCGCCCCCCGCGGCCCCCGAGATCCGAACCGCGCCCGCCGAAGGCGCCGGGGCGGATGACGGCGAAACCCCCGCCGCGGACGAAAACGGCGGGGGCGACGAAAACGGCGGGAGCGACGGAAACGACGACTCGAACGGCGACGCCGACGAAAACGGCGGACTCCCCGGGGAGGAAAAGCCCAAGGGTTACAGGCTGCTCCTGACGAGCGTCCAGGACAAGAGAAAAAAACTCACCCTGAACGCCGACTTCCTGAACGGGGAGCTCTACCGGAAGTTCCTGACCCTCAAGGGAAGACTCGGGGACGGGGTCAAGGCCCCCTACGTCGTGACGCACAAGGACCGCCGCTACGAAATAGACAGCGAGGAGGAACTCTTAAGGGACATGGAGACCGCGGGCCAGAAAGGCCTCAAAATCCAGCGCTACAAGGGTTTGGGAGAAATGAACCCGCCCCAGCTCTGGGAAACCACCATGGACCCCGGAAGAAGGACCTTCTTGAAGGTCAAGGTGAGGGACGCCATGGACGCCGACGACATCTTCACCATCCTCATGGGCCAGAAGGTCGAGCCCAGACGCGACTTCATCCAGAACAACGCCCTGAACGTCCGCGAACTGGACATCTGAGACCCCCGGGGGAGGCCCCGGGCTTAGACCGGCGGCTTTTTCAGGGACCTTTCCCGACCTTCCCGATCGTCTTCACGGAGGCGGCCGCCTCGCCGCCTCCTTTTTTTTGGGAAAAGCGCGTCCCCGCGTTTTTTTTCGAAGCCGGCCGTCCCCCGGGCCCGGACCCCGTCGGGGCGCGCCGTCCCCCCGAAAAACCCGGTCCGTC
>JAITKT010000473.1 GCA_031278225.1 Deltaproteobacteria bacterium | reverse complement strand
GGGGGGATTCGGGGAAAAACCGCGCGGGCCTTCCGCGTTGAACGCGGCCCGAAAAATTTTAAAACTTTTTTGGCGTCCGCTGCCCCCCCGGGGGATTGGAATGAGCGAATCAAAAAATTTTTCTTTGTCCCGGGTCGAAAACCCCGGCGCCCCGCTCGGGCCCTCGAGAACGGCGGCCCTTTGTTTTCGGGGTCGTCGGGGGGATCGGCGATGTTTTTTCCCTTCCCTTTTTTCGGGAGCGCGGGGAGCGTTCAAAAAGTCCTGGAAACGGCTTCCTTGAGTTTGTTCGCGACGAGGTTGGGATCGAGGGAGGGCATGCCGCCCCGGGCGAGTTCCTTTCCCAGGGCCTTCAGGAGATTTTCGGAATAGCGGATCTCGCGCCTCCGGGCCGCGAAATTGGAGAGGATTATCTCGCAGCGGCGGTCCCAGCCCTGGGGCCGGGGAAGGGCGAGATTCCAGTCGAGACGAAAGAGGGTGAGCCCGTTTTGGCCGATGGCCATGAGGTGGGCGTTGTCGTCCGTGAAATCGAGGAAGTGCGCGGGACCCGCGGATTCGAGGCTCTTTATCGGAAGAAAGGCCAAGGAGCTCTCCTGGGGGGCGTAACCCACCACCACGCGGCCCTCGGAAGTGGCGTAGGCCCAGAGTCCGGAGTCGGGGCTCACGGCCACGGCCGCCGCCGCGCCCCGGATGTTCGCGAGGTCCGGGCGGAAGTCCGTGTCGAAGAGCTTGTGGAAGTGGATGCCCTCCTCCCAGGAGGAGACGAAATAACGGTTGAAGGGATCGGCCGCGAGGGACTTCAAATGATAGGGGCTTCTTCCGGGGAAGGTCATGGCGTGGGTCCGGACGGGCCCGGAGATCCTGTCCGCCGAAACCCTGTGCTCGCTCTCGTCGTCGATTACGGAGAGGAGCCTCCCGTTGGGGGAAACGAAGAGGGCGAGAATGGGTCTTTCCGAGATCTTGCGAACGAGAAGGGGCGTGCCCTTGTCGAGATAACCGTGGCCCGTGTCCCACATCTTGAGGGTCCCGTCGTCCCCGCCCGTGAAGAGCCTCGCGTCGTCGGCGGAAAAGGCCAAGGCCCTCGCGGGGCCACGGTGGGCGAGGGTTTGGCCCAAACCTCCCCCGGTCGCGGGGTTGAAGAGCCAGAGGTGCCCGTCCCCCGTGATGGTCGCGGTCATCCGGGCGTCGTTGGAGATGGCCAGGGCGACCGGCGGGTTCGCGAGCTTGGTCTCGGAGAAATTGGAGACCGCGGAATCGAAATGCTTTATGAAGGAGAGCTTTTGCCCCTGGCTCAAAACCAGAAGGTCCCCCGCGCGTTGGGCGGCCTGGGCCTTGAGACCCCGGGAGGGGCTCTTGGCGTCGACGACGTCCGCGAGACCGGTTCTCGGGCAGCTTTCGTAGAGGGTCTTCCAAAGGTCGAAGAAGCCCTCCTCCCGCGCGGCCTCCGGATGCCTCCTCGCCTCGCTCAAGACCTCCAGGGCCTTGGGGACGTTCTTTTCCTCCAACAGCCTCGCCCCGGCCGAGAGAAGCGGCTCCAGAATCTTTCGGGCCTCCCGGGCGTCCGGGGCCCGGTCCCTTATTTTGGAGATCCGGTAGATGGCGGGCCGCATGCGTTCCGCGTGTTCCGGGTTTTTGCGGCCCCGTTCCAGGATGTCCGAAAGCCTCTTGGCCTCGTGGTTCAGGGCCGGACCGTCGTAGGAGTTCAGGGCGTGATTGGCCTCCGCGACCATGCCGAGCTCGAGGTAGCCCCCGCACATGATTAAGGGGAGCTCGGGAACGCTCCGCTCCCCCGACATCCTCACGAGGTCGTCCAGCTTCCCCTGAAACTCCTCGGGCGAGAGGGTTTTTCTTCTGAAGCGGTGGAGGGCGAGATTGAAGAAGGAGGTGAGGTGGTCCGGCTCGTCCTTCAGGGCCTTGTTCCAGAGCTTTTCCGCCTCCTCGGGGCGCCCGAGGTCCAGCATGGAGACGGCCCGGTTGTTGAGGTTGTCGGCGGAGTCGGGAAGGACGAGGGGCTTCGGGCGGGGATACTCCCGCCCCGCCACCTCCTCGTGGATGGCGATGAGCTCCGCCGTCACCTCCGAGGCCCTCTGGTGCCGCTCCCGGGGGTCCGGGGCGAGGCTTTTGCGCAGGTAATCCAAGACCCGCCCCGGAAGGGGGGTCAGGGGTTTCCCCGGGGCCACGTAACTCTCGAGGGCCGCCCCCACGCTCCCCCCGAACTCCCAGGGCCGCTCCCCCAAAAACATCTCGAGGAGGGTGAGGGCCAAACTCCAGAGGTCGAAGCCGGCCGTGGGGAGGCGGCGTTCCACGGCCTCCGGGGACATGTACTGGGGCGTGCCGAAGGCCCCCTGGCCCAAAGCGGGACGCTCCCGCGGGCCCCCGCGCCCGCCGGCGGCGACGATCGAGTCCGGGGACCTCAAATCCCCCGGCCAGAGGGAGGCGGAATCCCCCGGGGACTCGGTTTCCATCGCGGCCCTCGCGAGCCCGAAGTCCGTCACGAGGAGCCTTCCCGTGTCCTCCTCGACGAGGAGGTTCTGGGGTTTGATGTCCAGGTGCAGGACCCCGCGGCCGTGGGCGTACTCCAGTCCCCGGGAGGCCTGGACCGCGATGTCCAGAAACCTCAGGGTCCTCTCGGTCTCGTCCCCCCGGAAAAGGACGGGCATCTCGCCCCCCGGACCCGGTTCCATGTGTTTCCGGAGCGACCCCCCCGGGACGAATTCCATGAAGATGGCCGGAACCCCCATGAGGGGTCTCGCGTAGTAGCAGGTCACCACGTTGGGATGGAGCCCCATGGCCACCCAGGTCTCGGCCTCGTTCTTGAGGGTTTGGAAATACCGGGGTTCCATCACGTTTCTATGGGGAAGTTTCAGGGCGAGTTCCCTCTGCCAGTCCCTGTGCCGCACCTTGAAGACCTGCCCCAGGCCCCCCCGGCCCAGGATCTCCTGCACCACGTAAACCCCCAGAACCACCTGCCCCACCCGGAGATCGAGGCCCTTTTCCCAGACCCTCGCCGCGAGCTCGTTCAGGGCCGCGGTCGTGTCCTCCCAAAGCGTGTCCGCCGCGTCGGACTCGGGGAGGAGGTGGAAATACTGCCCGCACTTGACGCAGATGGAGCGGTGCCCCAGGTTGTCGGGATTGAGCCTGTAGCCCGTCCGGCACTTGGGGCACCGGGCCGTCCCCGCGGATTCCGCCCCGAACGCGACCCTGGTCATTCCGCCACCCCCGAAAATCCCGTCGCGGCGGGGGCGGGGGAGAGGGTCCCGTCGGGCGCGCCGCCGTTCCCGCCGCCGCCGCCGTTGCCCCCGGCCGCTCCCCCGGCCATTCCCCCGCCGGGGGGCGTCAAACCGTCCCTCTCCGCCGCGGCGACCAAAGCCCTTTTCAGGGACGCCGCCTCCCGGTGGATGATCTTGGGATTGTCGACCAGGGCCTCGTCTATCGCGGCCGCGAGGTTGGGGGGGAGGTCCGGCCTTCTTTTCAAAATCGGAACCGGTCCCTTGTTCAAAACCACCCGCCAGGGGTCCTCGTCCTCGGGAAAATCCCTCGGGTAATCCCCGGTCAAAAGCTTGTAGAGGGAGGCCGCGGCCGCCCAGACGTCCACCTCCGGGCCCGCGGTCTTGAAGGCCAGGACCTGCTGCCTGGGCATGGTGGCCGGGGACCCCGCGACCGAGCCCGTCCTGGTGTTGGTGTCCGTGAAGGAGCTGTTGTAGAGCTTCCCCACCCCGATGTCGGCTATCTTCGGGGTCTTCCCCTCCGGGCCCCCCAAAAATATGTTCGCGGGTTTCAAATCCCTGTGCACGATCCCCCTCGTCTCGGGGGAGATCCGGTCCTCCTCCCTGGTCACCGCGAGTTTCACGTGATGGAGGTAGCGGAGCCCGTCCAGGACCGCCAAAATGATCCCCAGGGCGGCTTCGGGGGACAAGGTGCCCCCCTCCGCGAGCCTCTTTTCCTCCATGTTTCCCCCCCGGCAATACTCCATGAGATAAAAGTAAGCCCCCCCGTAAAACCCGAAGTCGTGGAGCCTCGTGACGTTCTCGTGCTTCAGGGCCCTCCCTATCGCCACCTCCCTCAAAAAACTCTTCCTCGCCCACTCGTTTTCCGAGACGGCCGGGCTCATGACCTTCAAGGCGGTCAGGGCCCCGTTGTCCTTCCGTTCGGCCAGAAAAACCGCGGACGTCGAGCCCCTCCCCAGGGTTCTGGTGATCCGGAGCCCTTTCAGGGAATCCAAGACCTTCAGCCTCCTCGCGAGACCGGCCTTCAAGAGTTTCAGGGAAGCCAGGGGATTCCCCCTGCAGTCCGCGCACAGCACGTCCGCGTGCCTGGAGAGAGGGAGAGGGTTGTGGGGTTTCCCGCAGGAGGGGCAAAAGGGGTTCACCTCCACCGGGGTTATGTTCCTGGGCGCGTCGTAGGCCGACTCGTCCACGAGCCCCACCCGGAAATTGAAGCTCCCCGCGAGGGTTATGATGTCCCCGTCCTTTATCTGCACCCCCGACCCCGTGACCGCCACCCCCACGGCGTTGTCCTCTTCCCTCCTGCTCACGAGGTGCCCGTTTATGAAGGTCCCGTTCAGACTCCGCAAGTCCCTCAAAAAAGCCCTCGACCTCGAGAGCTCCACCACCGCGTGATGCCCCGAAACCGTCCTGAACCTCTCCGTGTCCGGGAGCCTCAAAACCGCCCCCCTGGCCCTTCCCATCACCACGGCCCTCGGCCCCGTGAATTCCCACACCTTCGGTTCGTCCCCGAAGTCCGCGGACAATATGAGCCTCATGACCGAAGAGCTCTTGTCGCTCCCGGACCTTATTCCCGTCCTCTGGGATCGGGACGACGAAGCGCCCGCGCTCTTGCCGCCAAAACTCATGTGAAAGTTCGCCCCACCCCGCGAGCGCCGCGTTTCCGAAAACGGGCGCGCGAAGAAAAACTCCCCCCGCGCCAAATCAAAAACCCCGACCCCGAAACAAGCCTCGCGAGGCAATGTTACCAAGAATCAAAGGAACTATAAAGGACCCGATCCCTTCCCGACCCGGCCCCGAAGAAACGGACAAACAAACCCCTTGGCGGGAATCATCCCCCCCAAAAAACCTATCGGCATCGTCGCGTCTCTTCTTCAAAAACACCGGGGGACACCGGCCCGGAAATTTCGCGGCCCCCCTCCCCCGACCCCCCGAACCGATCTCCCGCCGGCCGGGTCCTCCCGCGCGGCACACGGGCTCCCCCGCCCTCCCGGACCGCGGTGACCGCGGAAGCCCGGCGGCGGCTCCGCCCCCCGCGGGGGAAAATTTTCCGGGACGGGCCCTCCCGCCCCCTCCCCGGGCTGAAAACCAACGCGACGCGAAGCCCCTCGGGAATCCGAAAACGGACTCGAAACAAAATCCCGTTTCAAAATGAAG
>JAITKT010000444.1 GCA_031278225.1 Deltaproteobacteria bacterium | reverse complement strand
AACGATACACGAACCATCCATTTCTGAGCCCTCGACCAGGTTTTTGACTGCGGACTGAAATTTCTGATCCCTCGCGATTTCACTCCTCTCAAATTTCACCTCCCTCTTCGTCCCCATCTTCGCATCCGCCGCGCCGCCCGGCCTCACTCCGCCGGTGTTGGCGTATTTCCTTATGCCCTTGGAGATGTTGTTCGCGGCGTAGAGGGCCATCATCTCCCCGGAGCAGACTATGTAAATCTCTTGTGCCTTGCCCTCCCTGATGGGCATGGCGAAACCCCCGCAGACGACGTCTCCCAGAACGTCGTAGAAGACGTAATCGAGGTCCTCGGTGTAGGCCCCCAGCCTCTCCAGAAGGCCTATGGAGGTTATGATCCCCCTTCCCGCGCATCCCACCCCGGGCTCCGGTCCCCCGGACTCCACGCAGCGGATGTTGGAGAAGCCCTCCCTCAGGACTTGCTCGAGGTCTATGTCGTCCCCCTCTTCCCTCAGGGTGTCGAGGACGGTCTCCTGGGCCAAACCCCCCAATATGAGCCTCGTGGAATCCGCCTTGGGGTCGCAACCCACTATCATGATCTTTTTCCCCATCTGGCCCAAACCGGCGTTGAGGTTCTGGGTGGTGGTGGATTTCCCGATGCCCCCTTTTCCGTAAATCGCCACTTGTCGCATGTTGAACCCTCCCCGAAAAATTATTTTGACCGGGAAACCGAAACGGAAAGCCGGCCCGCGCCCGCCAACGGACGAGCCGCGCCGAAAAAAAAAACGCCGGACCGCCGAAAAAACATTTTTTCCGGCCGTCCACGCGAACCCTTTCAGCACGAATCGGGCCAAGACCGCGAAATTTCCCGGAAATTCCAGACCGCGCGCGGGTTTCGGCCCCTTTCCCCGAAAAACGGGGGCCCGAAAGCCCCCTTCCCGTCAAAAAACAACCTCAAAACCCGTTTGATCCCGTCAAAAAACCGACATTTATGTTGGTAAATATACAAAACCCTTATCTTCGTTTAATTTCCCGGGGATCGCCGGAAAGCCCCGAAAACCCGGAAACCCACAAAAACGTCTTAAAATCCGGCGCCCCCCCGGCCGACCCGCCCGCCGGCAACCCGCGCCCTTCCCGCGGTTCGCCCCCGATCCCGGAAGCGTCCCCGCCGGCCGCCGGCTCTCCCGCCCGGCTCCGAAGCTCCCCGAAACTTTTTCCCCGAAAAACGACAAATCCGCGAAAAAGCGCGGCGCTTCCCCCCGCGCGCGAACGTTCGCGAGTCATCGGCGAGTCGTTCGCCGGGGATTTTCGGGAAAAGTCGGGACGGGGCTTCGGGGAGACGGGGACGGCGGGCGGAAAAACAAAACACCCCCCCGGGGGGAAACCCGAGGGGGCGTTTGGTCGGTTGATTTTCGTTTCCGAAATTCGGGGAACGGAACAATCGTTCCGCTCGGAAATTTCGGCTGGGGCGAAACCGTCGCTAAAACTCGGTCTCTCCCGTGGCGTTGTAGATTATCCCGAAGACCTCGTCCTGGTAGCTCCAGAGGTCCGGCCAGGCTTCCACCAGTTTTCCCAGGTACGCGAACATGTTCTTGGCCGCGGCCAAATCACCCGTGTTCACGTAGAGGTCGGTCAAAACGCAGCAGGCCTTGGCCCTCACGTAACTCACGTCCTCGAAATCCCCCAGGGACTCGATGGAACGGAAGAGCTCATCGCACTCCGCGCGGGCCTTCTTTTCGGCGCGGGCGGTCAACAAAGCGATGGCGGCCGTGGCCCTCACGACGCTTATCTCCTCCGAGTCGCCCAAGAGCTCCATGGCGGCGTAGACCCCTTGGGCCCGGGGGATGTCGTCCTTGGCGCAGAGCGCTTCCACGAGGTTAACGGCTCCCATGGCGCGCAGGAGTTTCACCTCGTCGGTCGGCATGAGCCTCGCCATGGTGTCGAGCATCTCCCCGGCCTCCTTCAGAAGGTCGGACTTGCGGTAGGACTCGAAGAGATTGAAAGCCGCCCTGGCCCTGGCCACGGCGATCTCCTCGGACACGCCCAGGGTCTGCATGGAAAAGTAGATGTCTTTGGCTTCCTCGTAAAAACCCCTCTGCCGGAGGGCGACCACCAGCCTCAAAGCCGTCGGGGCGAGCTCTTCGCCCAATTCCTTGTTGCCCGCCAAATCCCGGTAGGAATCCCTGGCCTTGACCACCTCTCCCCGGTCGATGAACTGATTCACCAAATTAATGTCCATGTTGACTCCGGTTGTGTCCCCCGCCGGCGGAAAAACGTCCGGGATCGAATCCGAACGAAAAAAACGGACTTGAACGAAACGGGGGATTTTGGAATTCGAAACGCGTCCGGTCGCGTCGACGACAATATTTTAATCCGACGCGCGGGAGACCGGGACGTCGCGCGTCATCGGGAAATCGTCGGTAAGGTGTTGTTCGGGACACCGGAGCGAGATGTCATTTCATGAATCGGGCGGGAAAAAACAAGAGCCGTCCATGGGAAAAAGCCCGAAAAACCGGCGGAAACGAAAAGAAACGATCGGAAAAACATAATTTTTTCCGGAAATTAAAAAAAAAAGGGTTTTTCGAAAAATAAGTTTTTTTTTCGATTCCCGCCCGCCGGGTCATTCGGGAACGTCTTCCCCCGAGACTTCCCCCGGGTCTTTCCCCCGATCTTCCCAATCCCCGGATTCTGCGGAAGTCGAATCGTCGTCGAGGGGGTTTTCCGGGACCTCCCGATTGGTTTCGGGCGTTTCGAACGTTTCGCGCGTTTCGAAGGTTTCGGGCGTATCGAACGTTTCGAACCTTTCGGGCGTTTCGGCCGCCTCGGCGCCGGCGACGAAGGGATCCTCCCCCGGATTTCTTTCGCCGTCCGCTTCCGGGAGGATCGGGCGCTCGCGGAGCGGCCTGCGTCCCATGCCGTGGGTTCCCGGGGTGAGCTCCTCCGGGTTGTTCACGAGGCGCGACAGACGGGGACTGGGATGAAACAACAAACCGACGCGTTTTTTGGAGGTTTCCCCGGTGTAGCGGCGGGGGATGAGACTCCCGAAACCCCTGATGACCACGGGTCTCCCGAGGACGATGTTTTCCAAAATGGTGTCGATTATCATTTCTCCCGCGAGGCGGGTGACCTTGGGCGGGATCGCCTTGTTGCGGTCGACCAGGTCCTTCAGAATCTCGGTTTTGGACACGGGGTGTTTGTGAGTCATGGGTTCCCTTTCGCGCCGTCAAACTCTCGCGAAACCCCGCCCGGCGCCGGGTCGGCCTTCCGTTTCCTTCGCCGTCGCCTCCGCCGTCCGCGCCCGAAAGCCACCGAAAAACACGGGACCGGTCGCGTTCCGGTTCTCCGAAAACCAAGGGGGGGGGATCTTGTCGTTTCGCGGGGCCGGGGGAAGGAAAGGCGAAAGGCGAAAACCGGACGAAAAAAGGGGAAGTGGTTTGATTTATTTTAACATAAGCCGCGAAACAAACCAATGATTTTCGTCGGGGCGCGCTCCCCCTTGGGAATCCCTCGTCCCCGCGAAACGAAAAAGGACCCGCCGCGGGCCCTTTTTCGAATTCCGTCGAAGCTTGTCCGGGTCCCGCGGTCCCGGGGCGGTCACATGCCCGGACGCCAAATGAATTTCATGCTCACGCCGGGAGAAATCGACTTCGCGGGCTCCAAAAAGGAGAGGGAGTTTCCGAGGATTTGACCGAGGAAAGACCTCTCGCCGTCCTCCACCGCGAAAAGGGGTTCCTTGTCCGCGGGGATCCCGCCCTTTTCCATGGCGAGGGCCAGGGCGTCCTCGTAACCGCCGAGTTCGTCCACCAGACCCAACATCTTGGCCTCTTCCCCCGTGTAGACCCGTCCGTCGGCCAAGGCCCTGACGGCCTCCTCGGTCATGAGGACCCTGCCCTTCTTGACGTCCCGGACGAACTGCTCGTAGACGTTCATGACCATGGACTGGAGCACTTCCCTCTCGTCGGGACGCATGGTTCTGAAGGGAGAGCCGGAATCCTTGTACCTTCCGCTCTTTATGACCTCGCTTTTGACGCCCAACTTTTCCATGGCCTTGGAGAATTCCACCGCCTCCATGATCACGCCTATGGAACCCGTGAGGGTCCCCGGATTGGCGAAGATCGTGTCCGCGGTGACGGCCACGTAATAGCCCCCCGAGGCGGCGATGGACCCCATGGAAACTATCTTGGGCTTTTGGAATTTCTCGAGGGCGTTGTGGAGCTCCTGACAGGGGGCCACGGCCCCTCCGGGGGAGTCCACGCGGATCACGAGGGCCTTGACGTTGTCGTCCTTTTGAAACCTGTGGAGGGCGCTTATCGCCCACTCGGTGTCGAAGATCTCGCCCCTTATCATGAGGACGCCGATCCCGGGCGACTTGAGGGGCGCGGCGGAGCCGGAACCGAAATTTCCGGTCGCGCCGGAGAGGAGAAAGTCGCAGCTCCCGATGAACAACAGCCCCAAAATCAGCGCGACGAGAGCGAAATCCCCGAGGAAACGGCGCTTTTTGCCCTTGTCGCCCTCCGCCGCCGCGTTTCCGGGCGGGTGGGCGCGGGCCCCGGGAAAGCGGACCGGGGGATTGACGCCGTACCCGGTCCAAGGAGGGGGTCCCGAAGGCGGCGGTCCGGACGGAGGGGGTTGCGCCCCCCGGGGAGCGTCGGGGAGGCCTTGGGATCCCGCGGGTCCCAGGCCCGCTTGAGCCGCGCGATCGAATTGCCCGGCCCGCCGTCGGGCCGCGTCGTCGCGCCCGGGATCCCGCGCCGCTCGCCAAGGCGGTCCCGCTTGTTCCCGCCGATAATCGCCGCGGGGGGGTTCCCCCCCGGGAGGGACGCTTTCCCGGGCCGCGTCGGAAAAAGAAAAATTCCCCGCGGGGGCGCCGGGCGTTCCCGTCGTTCCCGTCGTTCCGTCGAAGGCCCCGTCGGGCGCCTTGGGAGGCGGCGGGGGAGGCGGCGGGGGAGGAGGCGGGGCGCCGGATTCTTCCCTTTTCGGGGGAACTTTCGGGGACAGGCTCTCCAAGGCGGCCTTCAGATTTTTTTCCAAAGACGTTTTCCCGCGCGCGGCCCGTCCGGCCGCCTCGGGGGAATCGTCCAAACCGTCGAGGGAGAGGTCCCCGTCCAAAGAGAACCCTTGAGCCAAATCCGACCTGAAGTCCTCGTCGGGCCCGTCGGAATCGGGGGCTCCGCGGCGCGCGCCTTCGGCGGGACCGGAGACCGGGCTTTCGTCGGGGGACTTGTCCCCGGGGGACGGCGAAACGTCACCCGGGCCGGATTCGGTTTCGGCCGGGAGGTCTTTGGGATCCTCGGTGTTGTCCATATGGTTTTACCTGGCCGGAAAAAGAGGGGGGCGGGTCGCGCCCCCCTCGTCGGTCACCGGTCGTTGTCGTTGTTGTCTTCGCCCGAGGGGGCCGGATCCCCGGCCTCGGGAGGGGCTTCGCCTTGGGAGCCTTCGAAGTTTTCGGGAGCCGGGTCCCCGGGGTTTTCGCCCGGGTTTTCGCTCCGGTTTTCGCCGGCGCCTTCGCCCGAAGTTTCCGCGGAACCTTCGCCCGAACCTTCACCCGAAGCTTCCGTCGAACCTTCGCCCGAACCTTCGCCCGAACCTTCGTCCGAACCCTCTCGCGGCGGGCTCTGCTTGGCGAGCAGTCTCTTGTCCAAGCCCTCGAAGGCGGAACCGAAGGTCGGGGACTCCTTGGCCTCGCCTCCCCGGGCGCGGTCGGAGGAGAACTCCTTGAAGATGCCGTCGTCCTCGTCCTTCTGCTGGGACTTGAGGGAGAGGCCTATCTTGTGCTCCGGGACGGAGATGGAGATTACCTTGGCGGTCACCTCGTCGCCCTGCTTGAAGTAATCGCTCAGGAGTTTTCCCTTGGGGACGGTCGTCTGGGACTGGTGGATGAGACCGTCGATTCCGGGCTGGAGCGCTATGAAAACCCCGAATTCGGTTATGTTGTTCACGTTTCCGGTGACGGTCTTGCCCACGGGATACTTCTGGGCCGCCGAGACCCAGGGGTCGTCCTCGAGCTGCTTGATCCCCAGGGAGAACCTCTCCTGGGCCGTGTCGATGGCGAGGATGAGGGCTCTCACCGAGTCGCCCTTCTTGTAGATCTCCGAGGGCTGGCGCTTGCTGCGGTTCCAGGACATGTCCGTCACGTGGACGAGGCCGTCTATGCCCTCGTCGATGCCGATGAAGATCCCGAAGTCCGTGATGCTCTTGATCTTGCCCTCGATGATGGTCCCGATGGGGTAGCGTTCCGCGACCGTGGTCCAGGGGTTGGGTTCGGTCTGTTTCATGCTCAAGGATATGCGCCGGCCCTCGTGGTTGACGTTCTGGATGGCGCACTCCACGACCTCGCCCACCTGGAGAATGACGGAGGGGTGTCTGACCCTGCGGGTCCAGGACATCTCGGAGACGTGGATGAGGCCCTCGACCCCGGGGGAGATCTCCACGAAGGCGCCGTATTCCGTGAGGGAAACGACCTTTCCGGTCACCCTTTCCCCGACCTTGAAGGTGTTCACGGCGGTGGTCCAGGGGTCTTCCTGGAGCTGCTTCAGGCCCAGGGAAACCTTCTGCTTTTCCCTGTCGAAGGAAAGGACCTTTACCTTGATCTTCTCCCCGACCTTGACGTGGTCGTCCAGTTTGCCTATGCGTCCCCAAGTGATGTCGGTCACGTGGAGGAGACCGTCCAAGCCCCCCAAATCGATGAAGGCCCCGTAGGAGGTGAGGTTCTTGACCGCCCCCTCCACGATGGCCCCTTCCTTGAGGGAGTTAAGGGTGGCCGCGCGTTTCTCGGTGATTTCCTTCTCCTGGACCGCCCTGCGGCTCAGGACCACGTTGTTGCGGCGGCGGTTGATCTTGATGATCACGAACCGGAAGGTTTTGCCGATGTAAGGCTCGGTGGATTTCACCTGCTTCACGTCCATCTGGGACCCGGGCAGGAAGGCCTGGATGCCGTTGATGTCCACGTTCAGGCCGCCCTTGACCCTTCCGGTCACGGTTCCCTCGACCTCGCCGCCCTCTTTTTCGATCCTTATGAGCTCGTCCCACAATTTTTGCCGCGCGGCCTTTTCCTTCGAGAGGATCATGTCCCCGTCGTCGTCCCCGCGCTTCACGAGGAGGGCCTCGACCTGGTCCCCTTCCCGGACGGTGAGGTTCCCTTCCTCGTCCAGGAACTCCCTGATGTTGACGCGGCCTTCGGATTTGGAACCCACGTCCAGCATGACGTGGTCCCTGCCGATCTGCACGACGGTTCCCAGAAGGACCTCGCCTTCGGTGAGGCTCCTGAAACTCGCCTCGTACATCTCCTGCATCGGGATCTCGCCCGACCGCTCGTCCTCGTCGTCGCCGGAATCGGAGGATTCGGAGGAATCGGAGGAATCGGAGGGATCGGAGGGATCGAAGGGATCCGGGGAATCGGAGCCTTCGGGATTGTCGTAGATGGAGGAACCCCTCATCCCCGGCCTCGCCCCCGGCTTCGCGGCCGTTTCCGTTCCCGCGTCCGTACCGGTTTCCGTCCCGGTTTCCGTCCCCGTTTCCGTCCTTTGGACGTCCTCGCGGACGTCCTTGACGCCGTCTTCCGTCCCGGTGTCGGGCGAGGACGCCGGGGTCTCCGGGACCCCGTCTTGACCCTCGTTTTGACCCTCGTTTTCCCGGCCGTCGCGCGTTTGAGTGTTGTCGCCGTAATTTGAACTGTTTTCCATGTTGCCCCCGAGGCTTGAATTCAAATCGAGAGGCGAAAAAGCCCCTCGGGAAAATCTTCCGCCGCCCCCGGAAAGACCGGGGCCGGCGGAAGATTATCCCGTGAATGATATCACGAAACCGCGACGGAAAACAAATGCCGGGGAAAACGCCCCGCCCCCGGGCCCCTCCCCCCCGGACACCCGCCCTCTCCCCGCCCTCTCCCTTCCCCCGGACGAGGGGGGGAATCCCCTTTTTCCGGGGGACGGAAAGGGCCGGGACCGGAGACGAAAAAAGGGGGGGTCGCCCCCCCCTTTTCGTTGTCCCCCGGGTTTCCCCGGAGGACGGGTCGTTGAAACGTTTTCGCGCGAAAACCGCCCGGCCCCCGCCCCTTCAGTGATTAAGCGTTCATTCTTTCTTTCTTCCTTCCCGCCGCCGGGGGATCGGGGTCCCGCGCCTTCCGGGCACCCCGTCGCGCGCCGGGCGCGGGAACGGGGGAACCCGAAGGCCCTTTCGGGGACCGCGGTCACAGCTCGTAGAAAGGACGCAGAAAGCGGCTGCGGCTGGGGTGTTTGAGTTTCCTGATGGCCTTGGACTCGATCTGGCGGATGCGCTCCCTCGTCACGGAGAACTCCTGCCCCACCTCTTCCAGGGTGTGGTCGGAGGCCTGGCCTATACCGAGGCGCATGCACAAAACCTTGGCCTCCCGGGGGGTGAGCATGGAGAGGACCTTTCTCGTCTGCTCCGAGAGGTTGGCCTGGAGGGCCGCCTCGTCGGCCGAGACGATGGTCTCGTCCTCCACCATGTCCCTCAGGAAGCTGTCCCCGTCGTCCCCGATGGGGGTCTCGAGGGAGATGGGTTCCTTCGCGATCTTCAGGATCTTCCTGACCTTGTCCTCGGTCAGGTTCATCTCCTTCGCGATGTCCTCGGGGGTGGCCTCCCTCCCCAGGGACTGGGTGAGGTTCCTGGAGACGCGGATGAGCTTGTTGATGGTTTCGATCATGTGGACGGGGATCCTGATGGTCCTCGCCTGGTCGGCTATGGCCCTGGTTATGGCCTGGCGGATCCACCAGGTGGCGTAGGTGGAGAACTTGAAGCCCCTCGTGTAATCGAACTTGTCCACCGCCCTCATGAGCCCGATGTTCCCCTCCTGAATGAGGTCCAGGAACTGAAGGCCCCGGTTGGTGTACTTCTTGGCTATCGAAACGACGAGCCTCAGGTTCGCCTCGATCAGGTGCTTCTTGGCGCCGGAGGCCTTGTCCTCGGCCGCGCCGATGTCCCTTATGAGGTCCCGGAGCTCGAGGCGGGTCATGGAGCATTCGGCCTTGAGTCCGTTCAAGCGGGTGAGGGCCTCCCTCGCCTCCCCGAAGAGCCCGGGGATGTCGGGACGCTCCTTCAGGAGGGCCTTCCTCCTCTTCTTGAGGATCTTGTCCCGGGGTTCGGACCCGTCCTCGGGGAAGAGCGCGAGGCACTCCTCCGGGGTCTTCGCGCCCGTCGCGGTCAAGAGTTTCTCCACGGTCCCGTGGTGTTTGGCGTACTCGGCCTCCCAGTTCTTGAGCCTCGCGAACATGAGGTCCAGCTGGCGCTTTTCGAGCTTGAGCGAGAAGAGGAGCTTCTCGATGCCCTCGGTGTGCTTGCGCCTCGTGGCCCTTATGCCCCTGAGCCTTCTCGGGGAGGCGGTCCTCTCCTCCTCCTCGACCTTCTTGTCGTAGCTCGCGAGGTTTTTGGCCCCGACCCCGATCTTGTCGATGATCTCCAGGGTCTCTTTCCGGAGGGTCAGAAACTCCGGCGTGCCCTCCTCGTGGTCCGCGCCCCTGACTATGTCGTTCAGGCGGACGGTCCCCTGGAGGAGTTTTCCCTTGAGCTCCAAAACTTCCTCGATCCCCACCTTGGTCTTCATGAGAAGGGAGATGTATTCCCTCTCCCCCGCCTCGATGGCCTTGGCGAGCTCCACCTCCTGTTCCTTGGAGAGGAGGTTCACGGTGCCCATTTCCCGAAGATACATCTTGACGGGGTCCGCGACCTTCCCCATGGCCTGGGCGCGGCCGTTCTCCCGGGGTTCCTTTTCCTCCCCCTTGGGGCCCCGGAACTCCTTGTCGGGGTCGGCGACGGACAAATCCTCCAAAACGTTCATGTCCAAAAGGTCGTAGCTGGCTATGAGCTCTCCCAGGCTCTCGGGCTCGGAGAGCCCCGGGTTCAGGGAGAAGTCCATGCCTTCGTAATCGTAAGCTTCCTTGACGTCACCAATGGAGACAACATCTTTGTTGTGGGATTCCCTGGTCACTTTTACCTCCGAATGCGCCCGCCGGACGCGGGCCATACCAAAATGGTGAAAAAACTCTCGCGCGGGGGGTCCGCCGACCCTTCCGAAGTCGGCGCCCCGGCGCCCCGGCGGGAACCTTTCGCCCGAAAAACCTCGCGCCAACGAGACGGCCGCCCGCGTTTCGAACGCGGGGCCGGGAAAAGCGCCCTCGCGCGATTCCCGGGGGCCGGATGATCCCGGGGAAAAAAGTTCGTCCCGAAAAAACCGAAAAAAACGAAACCAACCCGGGCCGAAACCCGAAAAAAAACGCGAAATCGCCCCCCCTCGGGCGGACCGGAACCGCCGCCCCGCGAACCGCGACCCCCCGTTTTCAATCGGCGGGGTCGGGTCTTTTCCTTAATCTTTCTTCGCCCGCGGCCCGGGGCGCCGCGGCGGTTCGGCGGCGGTTCGGCGGCGGTTCGGCGGCGGCTCTTCGGGAGCTCTTCGGGAGCCCGGCCGCCCGGGGCGGGAAACGG